>JBMOEL010000066.1:0-10288 GCA_049314715.1 Rickettsiales bacterium | reverse complement strand
TCTTGCCACTGTCATTGGGGCTTGAGACCTATGGCGGCATTGTCGAAAAAATCATTCCGCGCAATACGCCCATTCCCGCTTCGGTAGCGCAAGAATTCACCACCTATCAAGACGGGCAGAATGCCATGAGTATTCACGTGGTGCAGGGTGAGCGCGAAAAAGTAAGCGACAACCGTTCGTTGGCCAAATTCACCCTCACCGATATTCCGCCGATGGTGGCGGGTGCAGCGCGGGTTCGTATTTCATTCGAAGTGGATGCCGATGGATTGCTAAGTGTGCATGCAAAAGAACTGACCTCAGGCGTGGAGCAGCGCATTGATGTAAAACCCTCTTATGGTCTTGAATTTGAAGAAATTGAACGTATGCTGCGCGAAAGCATGGAACATGCGAAAGCCGATATTTTAGAGCGACTTCTCATTGAAGCGCGAGTAGAGGCAGAGCGGGTCATGTTGGAATTGAATCGAGCGATGGAATTAAGTCCAGACCTCGTGAAACAAGGTGAAGCCGCCATGTTC
This sequence comes from Rickettsiales bacterium, assembly GCA_049314715.1. Classification (GTDB taxonomy): domain Bacteria; phylum Pseudomonadota; class Alphaproteobacteria; order Rickettsiales; family UBA3002; genus JAFLDD01. The sequence goes on along the minus strand of JBMOEL010000066.1, from coordinate 9,773 downwards.
GCCGCGCAAATGGAAACGCTGAAAGCAGCCATTGCGGGAACGGACAGAGAGCGTATCGACTACGAAGTGCACCAGTTGCACGCGTTGGTCGGCCCCTTCGCTGAACGTCGTATGAATAAGGCGATTAGCGGTGCTCTCGCTGGTAAAAATGTAGAAGAAGTTTAAAAAAACGGAGACAGAGAATGCCTAAAGTGACCTTTATATTGAATGACGGTACCGAAAAAGTGATTGATGCGCCGAACGGCATTTCGCTGCTCGAAGTGGCACATAAGAATGATATTTCGCTCGAAGGCGCATGCGAAGGTTCATTGGCCTGTTCGACCTGTCACGTCGTGATTGATGAAGCGTTCTATGACAAACTTCCTGCCGCAAGTGACGACGAAGAAGACATGCTGGATTTGGCTTTCGGCCTCACCCACACGTCACGTCTTGGCTGCCAAATTATGATGTACGACAGTCTCGAAGGTCTTAAAGTGAAATTACCTGCCGCAACCCGCAACATGATGGTTGATAAGAAATAAGCTATGAACGAACTCACTCCGCCACCTGTACAAAAATCCCGTATACGTAAAATATTATTGCTTGCTGTGTTAGTGGTGGCAGGTGTCGCTGGTCTTGGATATTACGCCTCACGCGCGGGGCTTGATAAAGCACTGGTCGAGCAGCAGCTTGATGCATGGATTGAACGTACCGAAAAACAAGCACAGCAAGAAGGCCAATCCATCGATATTCGCTATGGTGATGTCGCCATTAAAGGCGGGCTGACGGACGGCCATGCGCTGATTCGTGACGTAGAAGTAATAAATTCAACGGGTGAGAAAAAGAGCCGCATCACGATTGAACAAGTGCGTTTAGAGCCACATAGCGCTGATTTGAGTGATGTGGGGATTATATTGCCCACGCCTATTCATGTATTTGAAAGTAATAATACCTATGAAAGCGCATCAATCGTGAGTGATCCAGCGCTGAGTTTCGCAGTGGAACAGATTGAACGGTCTGACGAAAAATACACACGCATTACAAGTCATTTCCCGCAAAAGCTGACTCTACGTTTTTTGGTTGGCCAAGATGCAAGCGGTGAGGAAGAGGAAACACAAACACTCACACCACGCTATGATTCTATCGAAGTTACGATGGGTGAGGGGAGTAAGGGCATCCTCACTACACATCATAGCCGCACAGATTTGGGTGACAGCACCCTGCGAATTAACGATCTAAAAATTGTTCCAGTTGGAAATGAGATCGGCACCATCACGATTGATTCAATCAAAAGTGATTGGAAAAATACGTTGAATGATAAACAGCTCAATGTGGTTGAGTTTAGTGCTGCTCTGACTAATTTAAGTGCAGACAAAGCATTTATGCCTTATGCCCCCATTAATGCAGCGCTTAAACTAAGTTTTGAAGGCGCAATGCCACAAAAACCTGAGGATTTAGCGGCGATACAATCAGGGCAGATGTCGCTCAAATTACATACATTTACCCTGAGCACCAAAGACGCCAACGTTAGTGCCACTGCCGATTTTGTTGCCAATAAAGATGATATTCTACCCGTAGGCATGGCGAATATTAGCATCGGTAATGTTCAGTCATGGCGTGAATTGCTTAAGCAAAAAAAGATGCTACGCGCGAAGGACGAACCGCTGATAAACACGCTATTTATGCGTATTGCCGAAACACCATTGAACGAGGCTAAGGATATCACGGTTGATATTAAGCGCGCACGCGAAGGTGCGTTTCAGATTGGCGCGATTACATTTGAAGAATTGTTGGCGATTATTCTTGGTAATGTGAAAACGCCACTTGATACAAAAATGCCGGAACCTACAGAATCATCTGCGCCCGTTGATGCAGTGAAAGCGGAGTAGAAAATGGCTAAGAAAAAAGCTCCTGTTAAGAAAAAGCAAAAACTCCCAACATGGGATTTGAGTCATCTATATAACGGGCTGGATGATCGCACCATCGTGCGCGACATGGCGCATGTTGCAAAAGAGTCGGCAAGTTTTGCAAAAGACTACCAAAAGAAAATTAAAACACTCACTCCTTCAGCATTTGCTGAGGCCATTAAACGCTACGAAAAATTATCGGATGCCATTGGCAAATTAGGTAGTTATGCGCAGCTGCTCTATGCGGGTGATATGGCTGATTCTGCCATTACGCAGTTTTACCAAAATACAAGTGAGGCGCTTAGTACGCATTCCAGCAAGCTTGTGTTTTTTACCTTGGAAATGAACGCGCTTTCAGAAGAACATCTAAGCAAACATTACAAGGTATCAAAATTAGTAGCGCATTATAAGCCATGGATTTCAGCGATTCGTAGCTATAAGCCCTATCAATTGAATGACGCATTGGAGCGCTTTATTCATGAAAACAGCGTCACCATGCAAAGCTGGACACGCCTGTATGACGAGTCGAGTGCACGGCTTGAATTTACCATTAAAGGTAAAAAACTGAGCAATGCCGAAGTGTTTGATTTGCTCTCTGGTAAAGACGCAAAGTTGCGTAAAATAGCAGCTAAGGAAATCGCCCGTGTCTATCAAGCGAATGCACCACTTTATACGCTGATTACCAATACACTCGCTAAAGCAAAACAGATTGAGGATGATACGCGTAAATTCGCGCGCCCCATCAGCAGCCGTAACGTTGCCAACCAAGTCGAAGACGAGGTGGTGGATGCGCTGATTAAAACGGTGAAGGCGAATTATAAAAATCTTTCGCACCGCTATTATAAATGGAAAGCCAAACAATTCGGCAAAAAGAAGCTTGATTACTGGGATCGCAATGCGCCATTACCAAAAATGGCGAATGGTAATATTCCATGGCCTAAAGCCGTGAACATTGTGATGGATGCGTATGAAGTATTCTCACCCACGATGGCAGATGTGGGGGAGCAATTCTTTGAAGGCAATTGGATTGATGTGCCCGCCCGCAAGTCCAAGGCATCGGGTGCATTTGCGCACCCAACTGTTCCTTCTGCGCACCCGTATTTGCTGCTGAACTATCTCGGCAAAACGCGTGATGTAATGACGCTCGCTCACGAGCTTGGCCACGGTGTGCATCAAGTGCTTTCAGCAAGCCAGGGCGCACTTATGTGCGACACACCGTTGACACTGGCCGAGACCGCATCGGTATTTGGTGAGATGCTCACCTTCCAATCTATGCTCAGTCAAGAGAAAGACAAAAAGAAACGCCGCGCAATGCTTGCCTCGAAAATTGAGGATATGTTGAATACTGTCGTGCGGCAGATTGCGTTTTGTGAGTTTGAGCGCATGGTGCATGATGAGCGTAAGCTGGGCGAACTCTCGACCAAACGCATCGGCGAAATTTGGATGCAGGTGCAAAGCGAATCGCTCGGACCCGCTATTCAGCTTCACCCCGAATACAACGTCTATTGGATGTATATTCCGCACTTCATTCACACCCCGTTTTATGTCTATGCCTATGCGTTTGGTGACTGTTTGGTGAACTCGCTCTATGGCGTATACCAGAAAGAGAAGAAGGCGGGGCGCGGTGTAGCGTTCGCCGATAAATATGTTGATATGCTGGCTGCAGGCGGCACGTTGCGCCACAAAGAACTGCTCAAGCCTTTTGGTCTTGACGCCTCAAAGCCTGATTTTTGGCAGCAAGGGCTAGATGTGATTAGCGGTTATATCGATGAGCTGATGTAATTCGTCTGCACTGATTGTAAGCGGCGGCATAAGATAAATGTGATTGCCTAGCGGTCGTATCCACGCACCTTCTTGAATAAATGTGTTACGCAATGTTTGCATATCTTCTCGCGTAATATGCGTTTCAATTACCGCAATCGCACCCTTCACGCGCACATCTTTCACGCGTGGATTATTCTGTAAATTTTTAAGCCCGCTCCACATTGCTGCTTCTATCGCCTCGACTTGCGCGAGGCGTGGTTCTTTCTCAAACAAATCCAGTGAAGCGTTGGCGGCAGCGCAGGCGAGGGGATTGCCCATATAGGTAGGGCCATGCATGAAGGCTTTTTCGAATTCCGTTCCTAAAAACGCCTCGAACACTTCTTTACTGGCAAGTGTGGCTGCCAATGGTAAATGCCCGCCCGTCAATGCCTTGCCGATGCACATAATGTCCGGCACAATGGCGGCTTCTTGGCAGGCAAACATACTGCCCGTGCGGCCAAAGCCTGTGGCGATTTCATCGGCAATAAACAGAATATTATGCTCGCGGCATACGCGGCGAATTTCGGAAAGAATATCCGCCGAATGGAATTTGAATCCACCAGCACATTGCACGAGTGGCTCGATGATAAGGCCAGCGACTTGCCCTTTAATTGCCGCAACGGTCTCTTCGAATTCGGCGAAGCTATATTCGTCGGTCGGTATATCGAGCGTATAATTTTTGAGCGTGAGGCTATCAAATGCGCTGGTGAATGGGCTTTTGCCAGAAACACCCATCGCGCCAATCGTGTCACCATGATAGCCGTGATTGAAGCATATGAATTTGGTGCGCTTGAGGTCGCCACGATTACGCCAATATTGCAGCGCCATTTTAAGCGCAACCTCCACCGCAACCGAACCCGAATCACTGAAAAATACGCGGTCCATTTTGCTAAGTGCGCTTAAGCGTGTAGCGAGTATATAGGCTTGTTCATGCGCCAAGCCACCAAGCATGACATGACTGAGTGTTTCAGCCTGTTGCTGAATCGCCTTCACAATATGCGGGTGCTGGTAGCCATGGCACATGCTCCACCACGAGGCGATACCGTCGAGCAATTTGCGACCATCGGCGAGGTGAATGTAGCTGCCCTTCGCGCCCACGACAGGCAAAGGCGCATTCGCCGTTTTCATTTGGGAATAAGGTAGCCAAATATGCTGCAAACCCTCATCCAACCAGTCTGCGGAGGATTTACGCGGCACTTGCTTCCGATGCATTCTCAGGTGGCATAGGGTGAATGCCCAGTTTGGCAAAGAGACGCTGATCTGCTTCCGTATCAGGGTTGCCGGTGGTCAGCAATTTCTCGCCATAGAAAATGGAATTTGCGCCCGCGAAGAAGCACATGGCTTGCATTTCATCGCTCATCGCTTCGCGACCTGCGGAGAGGCGCACCATGGATTGCGGCATCAAAATACGCGCTACGGCAATCGTGCGCACGAAGTCGACTGCGTCGACGGGCTTTTCTTTTTCTAGGGGTGTGCCCTTCACCTGCATAAGCTGATTGATGGGCACGGACTCAGGATGCTTCGGCAAATTCGCCAAGGTACGCAACATTTCAGCGCGGTCGGTTTCATTCTCACCCAGACCCAAAATACCGCCCGAGCACACTTTCATACCAACATTGCGCACGGCCTCAAGCGTATCAAGGCGGTCTTTGAACGTACGCGTGGTGATGATATTCTTGTAATGCTCTTCCGAGGTGTCGATGTTGTGATTGTAATAATCCAAGCCCGCTTCTTTCAGTTGCAGGGCTTGATGCGCATCGAGCATACCGAGCGTCGCGCAGGTTTCCAAACCCAGCGCTTTCACGTCACGCACGAGCGCGGTGACTTTGTCCATATCGCGGCCTTTGGGCGAGCGCCACGCAGCACCCATACAAAAACGGGTCGCGCCTGCGTCTTTCGCTTTTTTGGCAGCTTCGAGCACCGTATCATGCTCCATAAGTTTGGTGGCCTTCACGGGCGTTTCAAATGACGCGCTTTGCGAACAATAATTACAATCTTCAGGGCAGCCACCTGTTTTGATGGAGCACAACGTGCTGACTTGCACGGCATTAGGGTCAAAATGCTGGCGGTGTACGGTCGCGGCGCGGAACAGCAGGTCATTCAATGGTAAATCGAATAAACCCTTCACCTCTTCACTTGTCCAATCGTGCCTAGTCATAGTATTCCTTCTTCATGTGTCATTCCCGCGAAAGCGGGAATCTGAATCGGATGCCAGCTTTCGCTGGCATGACGGAGACTTATAAACAAGCGACATAAAAAATGCCAGCATTAGACGACATGTTAGCCAAACGCCTAAAAGACTTCGCTGAGCGCCATCAGCAGCGGGTTTTGCGCGATTCTACGCGCACTGACGGGATTTATGTCGAAAGAGCTGGCAAAAAATACATATCTTTCTCCTGCAATGACTATCTGGGGCTTAGCCAGCACCCAAAGGTTATTGAGGCAGCAATCGAGGCCACCAAAGCCTACGGCGTGGGGGCAGGGGCTTCGCGCCTGATTACGGGCAATCACCCGCTTTATGCGCAGCTGGAAAAAACCATCGCTCATAAGAAAAAGACCGAAGCGGCCTTGGTGTTGGGTAGTGGCTACCTCACCAACCTTGGTGTGATTCCCGCGCTGGTGGGCAAGGGTGATCTCATCATCGCCGATAAGCTAGTTCATGCCTGTATCATCGACGGCGCGCAATTATCCGGCGCGACGCTCAAACGTTTCAAGCACAACGATATGGAAGACTTGGCACGACTACTCGCGTCGCGCAGTGATTATGAAAATTGCCTGATTGTCACCGACCACGTATTCAGTATGGATGGCGACATTGCACCCCTCAAAGCCATGCGCGCACTGGCTGATAAACATGACGCGTGGCTAATGGCAGATGATGCGCATGGGCTAGGAATCATCACGCCCGAAGCCGAGCCACACATCTGGATGGGTACATTATCAAAAGCCGCAGGTAGCTATGGTGGCTATATTGCTGCCAGCCAGAAGGTGATTGATTATCTCATCACCAGTGCGCGCAGTTTTATTTTCTCAACAGGCCTACCACCTGCAACGCTTGCTGCCGCCAATGAAGCACTGAAACTTATGACGCCCGAGTTAGCTACCAAAGCGCTCGCAAATGCCAAACGCTTTAACCCAAATGCACAAACAACTATTGTGCCTGTGATATTGGGCGACGAAATCGCGGCGCTGGAAAAAAGTAAACAGCTTGAAGCTGCTGGTCTCTTGGTGCAGGCGATTCGCCCGCCGACGGTGCCCGCAGGCACCGCGCGCTTGCGCGTGGCGTTTAGTGCATTACATAGCGAAGCAATGGTCGATGATTTGCTGAAAGCGCTATGAAAACACTCACACTCAGTGGATGGACACAACCAGCCGATGCACTTGCGAGCATCGTGCCAGACTCTGTGCATTTTGATTATAGCGATTACTCTAATCCCGAAGCCAGTTTCGATGGTCTAAAACAATTCCAACACATTGAATATGTTGTCGCATGGTCGATGGGCGGGCAGTTGGCGTTACGTGCGATTGCTGCTGGGGTATTAAAGCCTAAAAAACTGGTGCTAATCGCCGCCCCATACCAGTTTGTAGGCAAAGATGGGATGGATGCGTTTACCTTCACGCAATTCCGACAAAACTATGCAGCAGATGCCACACGCAGTAAAACCCGCTTCCATGGGCTTATTGCCAAGGGTGACGTGCGTCACCGCGCCATTGTTGGCCTGTTGGGCCATCACCCTGAAGTTGAAAATACGCAACGCTGGCTACCTTGGCTTGATGAGTTGGCCCAATTTAGTGTAGAATCACTCGATAAATCGGTCATTCCTGCGCCGTTTGTAATTCATGGGACTGAGGACGTTATCGTACCACTCAAACAATCCGAGGCCTTGCTCGCACATTTGGGTGCAGGACAGCTTGATGCTTGGGAATCATGCGGTCATGCGCCACATCTGCATGACACGGAAATGTTTCGGAAACGGTTGAGCGAATGGCGTTAGAACAACATCGCATCACGGCAGATTTCAACCGCGCGGCGCATCACTATGACGCGCAAGCCAACCTCCAGCACAGCTTAATGGCTGATGCATGTTTGCTAGCAGGCGAATACTTCGTGCCGCATTCACGCATTCTCGATGTGGGGTGTGGCACAGGGAGTTTTGCGGTACATGCGCGTGACTACAATAAACAGTGGGAAATAAAAGGCATTGATATTGCTCCCGCTATGGTCGCTCATGCCAAGCAACACTGCGAAGCGACAATCGCGAATGCAGAAGCTATTCCGTTCGCGGATGAGTCTTTTGATGGCGTATTTTCGGGCGTATGCTTGCAATGGGTAGAGAACAAAGATCGTGCCTTGCACGAAATGGCGCGGATAACAAAAAAAAATGGGCGCGCCGTCATCACCAGTTTTGGTACACGCACCTTGCATGAGCTCAAAACCGCCATGCAGCATGTGGGCTTGCAGTATAGTGTCATGGATATGCCCAATGTTGACTACTACGCAAGACAGGCGCGTTTTGCGGGTTGGAAGATACTGTCTGCGCAACAATCTACGAGTGTGGAGTATGTGACATCTGTTGAGGAAGTCATGTTACAGCTACGCCGCATTGGCGCGACGAACAAACATAAAGACCGCCCGCGCCATTTATTTGGTCTCCGTCGTTTTGAGCGTATGCTGGGCGAATACGAAAAACTAGCGACACCGCTTGGTATTCCTGTTACATGGGACGTCATATCCCTTGTATTAAAGAAAGCATAAAGCGTAACGCCGCAGCTGCGCGAGCCGCTTGCAGCGGTGGTTCAAAGGGGGTAAGACCCCCTTCATGACACATTACTTCGTGACATCGACTGGCACTGGCATCGGCAAAACGTTTGTGACTGCCGCGCTTGCCCACCATCTAAAAATCCCTGCCTATAAACCCATGTCGTGCGGTGGCGACGAAGACAGCCTTGCCCTTATGGCAGCAACGGGCCAATCACTTGAAGCAACCACGCCGTGGCGCTACGCCGCACCACTCGCGCCCAGTATGGCAGCACCCAAAGAAGGCAAGCGTGTGAATTTAGATGAAGTGGTAACGTGGTGTAAAGCCCGCCATGGACTTATCGAAGGTGTGGGCGGTATTATGGTGCCACTGAATGAGCGCGAAACCGTTTTGGATTGGATGAAGCAGCTCAATTGGCCATTGATACTAGTGGTGGGCAGTTATTTGGGTAGCATTAGTCACACACTTACCGCGCTTGAGGTGTTGAAAACCGCAAAACTGGATGTGCGTGCCCTTATCATCAGTGAATCGCTTGAAAATAACGTAGGCCTGCATGAAACGCGCGATGCACTTGCGCCTTTTGCTAAACATGTGCCACAATTCATCACGTTACCGCGTGCGGATTCGTGGAAAACAGCACAGATGGAGATGTCATGGCTACGTTAGAATGGTGGAAAGATAAACTCGACCGAGCGTTGATGATTAAGCCGCGCCCACGTAAAGAACCCTCTATCTATGCGAGTTTTTATGAGCGCATGATGGCCGCAGGCCTAGATATGGGTGTAATGATATTCGCGCTTGGCCCAACCATGAATGCCATTAGCCGCAAGGTCTATAGCAACATGTCGCCCGAACAGGTGGCAGCGCTTACGCAAACTTCTAATGTTGGCGAGTTGTTGCACCAAACCGCCTCAACAGGTTTTTTGGCGCTTTGGCTGGCCAATTCATTATTGCAAATCGTATTGATTGGCGTGGCCTATGTCAGTTGCCAAATGCTTTTCAAAAACACGCCCGGTAAGTGGCTGCTGGGGCTTAAAATCACTACGTCCGATCACCAAACATTCCCTGCGACGTGGCGCTTACTCTTGCGCTTCATCGGTTATGGAATTTCCTGCACGCCACTATTGCTTGGTGTTGTCTGGATGAATTTCGACAAGCAATCGCGCACATGGCACGACTGGCTAGCAGGAACACGTGTAATCACGACGCGCCCGCAAGGTTGGTATTGGGCACAAATAAAACGCGGATTTTTCTGGGCGAAAAACCAGATAAAAAAAATAATTGCGTAGCGCCGACTCGTTAGAGAGGCGTAGCCAACCTGCGC
>JBMOEL010000065.1:0-10378 GCA_049314715.1 Rickettsiales bacterium | reverse complement strand
ATAGGCGGTTTCTAAGGGCAATGCAAGCGGTGATTTTCCATCACCCCGCATCGCCAAAATGTCACGCAACTGTCATACACGGCTTCGGGGGGGGTGGTAGAAGATAAATACTAATAACCGTGAGGAGACTATCATGACATTTCGTATTCCTAATGAAGGCAACATCACGCAGGCATTGAGCAAGCTCAATGAGCAAGCAGGCGCAACATCTGATTCAGAGCTTCAGCAAGCACAGCTTAGAGCACCATGGGAACGACGTAATTATACACTGGTTTTTGGCGTCACGCGGGGCTGTGGTGCGGGTTTCAATCATACACATGCGCAAGATATTGCGGCAGCCTTTGCAAGGCAATACAACGCCAACGTCACAATACAATGGTCGCTAGGCCGTGGTGAGCAGTTGGATAACTTATTGCCTAGCGACATTCCATCAACAGGCGTTACACACAATACCGCTATGGATGGGCGCTTAGCAGGCAGTACGTATGTCATACTGGATGAAAATAGACGAAGAATACGATATGGCAGCGGTTCATTAGAAACCGATGGCCTTAATGCTAGACTTGGCAACCGCTTGAGCGAGGCTGCTCCAGAACAAGATGCTCCCGAGAGACAGTTGGCATCTTTGCCGCCAATCCCGCCAACACTAACAAAGCAATTATACACCATTGCATAATCACACAACAGATCACTCAGAACACGAACAGTGGATACCGTGGATACTTGGCGGCATCGGCTTAATAAGCGCTATTACCTTAGCGCCCTACATACTGCCGAATATTGGCATAGGTCCTTCGATGAATTCTCATGATGGTCACGGCATCATGGAGTTTTTAAGTACACCTGTAGAAGGTCCTGTTGGTGCGGGGCAAGGAATAGCGGGTGGATTGCAGAAAATGATCGGTGCGGTGCCGCTTGTTGGTCCTGCTTTGACCTCCAGTGCCACTGCTATTAATCTTCCTGGAGGTCTTTCTATCGCCTCTGGCGCATTAAACACGGCACTTGGTGCAGGAGTGATTGGTATTGGTGGAATGTTGCTCGCCAACTGGATGGAAAAACGTGAAACGGGTAACGAAAAAATTCGCTGGAGTCAGGTAGTCAGAATCGCCTCCATGGCAACCAGCATCCTTATCAGCTTACCCAGCTTGCTGACGGGTATTAGCATTGGAATTACATTTCTTGGTTATGCATTTGGGTATGGTTACGAAGTCTCCAACTTCATGGCTAGCAACCTAGGCGGTGTTGCTATGACACATGGCGCAACGGCTGGGAACGTTGGCGGCCTCGTCGCGCTTGTTCCGCATTTATTTAGTTGTGGCGTTGCGGCACTCCCCATTTTAGGCACGCTGCTGATGGGGCAAAAACATAAACCATCGTCAACACCCCACGTCAGCGCCGCAACACATAATCTGCCAGATGGTACGCGGGCGCTTTCTGTCGCACTGCGTGACCAGCAAAATGGCGCAGCATTAATACCAGACGATATTGAAACGACCCATACCCAAAAACTACACACCATGGTGGTGAACCGTTCGCTGACCGATTATCACCATCTGCACCCAGCATTTAATGCGGATACCCAGCAATGGGAGGCGCGCTTCACTCCACGCACCAATGAAGCTTACCGTGCATGGCATGAGTTCACATTACGCGGTGATGCTGCACCCACCCAGAGCAAAACCGATTTGCCAAGCGATAGCAAGGCACGCAGCATCGAGCCTGTGATTAGCCACCAGAATCACGCACAAGCTGGCAACGTCATCATCCATTGTATGGGCAACGCGCCGCTTCGTGCTGGTAGCGAAAATACGTGGAGCATTGATCTGCGTGACGCGAATGGAAAACCCATCACGCGCTTTCACCCTATCATGGGGGCAGACGCACATTTGGTAGGTTTCAGCAAAGATGGCACGAGCATGATTCATTGCCACCCTATCGCGCGTAATGGCAATAGTTTGCAGTTTCATATCGCGCCTAAGCAAGAAGGATTCACGCAATTTTTCTTGCAGGTTCATCCCGAGGGTGGTGCCGCAACAACCATTCCTTTCGGCCAATATATTGCGCCCGCCCAGCGTTACGCCGAGCGCAGCACAGCGACGGCGCAGCATCACCATGCGGTAGCGTTTGCCTAATCGCGCAACTAGCGCTACTCTTGCGTCCATGTTTGAGAAAAAATATCACCCCGTGTTAGATCTGCAGTCATTTCGCCTACGCATGTTGCGGCAAATGTTTTTCGTCGTGCTCGCGGTGGGGATTTCACTGGCGGTGGGCGTACTGGGCTACCACATCACGGAAGGCATGAACTGGCTGGATGCCTTGCTCAACGCCTCGATGATTCTGGGTGGCATGGGTCCCGTTGATACACTTCACACCGATGCAGGAAAATGGTTCGCCAGTTTTTATGCACTTTATAGTGGCTTGTTCTTGATTGCCTGTGGTGGCGTATTGCTTGCGCCCATCTTCCATCGCATTTTGCACCATTTCCACGCGGTAGGTGACTAATGGGGCTTACGCGTCTCAAAAAACTCTTCACGAGTGAAGCGCCAATCACAACACTTGCGCCGCGTAGTTTTAGTATCCCTGAAGGTGTGCGCGCCTATGCGGTGGGCGATATTCATGGCCGCGCGCAACTCCTTCAAAAAACCCTCGCTGCCATCGAAACGGATGCCGCACAGCACCCTGCACACCGCACCGTACAGATTTTTCTGGGTGATTATATTGATCGCGGATTGCATAGCCGAGAGGTGGTGGAGTTGCTGCTTGCACCGCCTCCCAAAGGCCATGAACGCATCTGCCTAATGGGCAATCACGAAGAAGCATTACTGCATTTTTTGGATGACCCTAATATTTTGCGTGATTGGGCCAATTTTGGTGGCTATGCCACCCTCGTTTCCTATGGAGTTCCGATACCAGAATCCATGTCGCCCGAACGATTAATTGCACTGCGCGACCAGTTCGCACGCGCACTGCCAAAAACCCATCTAGACTTTTACAAAAATCTCCAGTTACGCACTAGCTTGGGTGACTATTTATTCGTCCATGCAGGTATTATTCCGGGCTTGCCACTGGAAGAGCAAAAACCCGAACACATGCTGTGGGTACGCAGCCCATTTCTCAATTACAAAGGCTATTTTGATCAGTATATCGTGCATGGCCATACACCTGTAAAATCACCAGAAATTCTGCATAACCGTGCCAATCTCGACATCAGCACCGCAGCGAATAGCAGCCTTTGTGCACTCGTGATGGAAGGTACTGAACGCACAACATTGCTAGTGCGCGAGAGCGATTGATTTTTCCCCCCCAACATGCGACACTCTGACCCTAAGGGAGCCTTCATAATGGATTATGCATTCGTACGAATGCGTCGCATTAGCGCGCTGATGACTATCGCCTGTACGGCGTCCATTGGCAGCCTTACCGTTGCATATGCGCAAGACTTTATGACGTTGGAAACCGTTCCCATTGAGCAAGTCACCGATTATCGTTCGCAACCCCTTGCCCTGCTCGCCCGCTTCCCTGAAGCTGGCACAGCCATGGCCCGCTATGTGGCAGATTTAGTGAGCAAACAACCTTCCATCGTCGAATCGATTATGAATATCATCACCGATGCAACCCCCGACCAAGCCGCCGCCATTGGTGCAGGTGTGGCACGTAGTCTGCGCGCGCTAAGTGAAACGCAACCAGAAGTTACGGCGAGCATTACGAAAAGCTCACTAAGTGCCAACAACCCGTGGTATAAAACCACGTTTCGCGCGATTGATGCTGGCTACAGCCAAAATGCACCCGTTATCATCCCCGACCCAATACCCCCCGTACCACTCAGTACGGGCTATGTCGGATTAGAGCTTCCAGAGGGAGAAGGTCGTGTTGGTCCAGCACGCATTGGTCAACCCATCCCCCAAGGGTTCAAACCCTTTGGAAATAAAGAGAATTCTGATATGTTAGTCCGTCGTGGCATGATTGTTGCCATTATGGCATCAGACAAAGAGAAAAATGGCGCCGTATCCACAAGCCCAACACAATGAACTAGTTCATGAATTTGGTTTAGGGTAAAGCGTAGAAGAATAGGTCATCCGCACCATGAAGCTCGCACTGCTGAACGAAACACCTCTTGCTGCCAAACCCGCTCAGTTGCCTGAGATGGACGATTTGCTGTCGTTTAGGGAAATTCTTGCCGTACTCCAGCGTCATAAAAAGCTGATTCTGTTCTGTATCGCTACGGGCCTGATGTTGGGGCTTGTCTATATCATGTTCTCAGCGCCCCGCTATACAACCACCGCATCGATTTTGGTCGATCCGCGGCAGAATAACAGCGCGCTGCCCCAACAAATTGCTGGCGGCGTGACCTTTCAGGAAAACCTCATCATTGATAGTCAGATTGAAGTCATCAAGTCCCGCCGCTTGATGGACAAAGTGGCTAAAAAAGCAGGGCTTTACGAAACGGCGGTTGCACCGGTAAAAAGTCCTTTTGATTCACTCAAAGAAGCGATGTTTGGCGTCGAAGACGCTAGCAAAGCCAAAGCTCAAGGCGAGCGCACCAAGCAAGCCATGTTGGATGGATTCATGAGCGGACTTGATGTAAGCCGCGTGCGCAACACCTATGTGATTGCCATCAGCTATACCGCGCCTAACCCTCAAGTTGCTTCCGATATCGCCAATCTAATTGCAGAGACATACCTCGACTCGGAAATGGAAGCACAATACGAGTCTTCCGACCGCGCCAATAAATGGTTAAAAATGCGCCTCGGCGTGTTGCAAAATGAACTGACAACCACTGAGTCAGAGGTGGAGGATTACAAGGCTGAAAATAACATCGTTCAAACTGGCGAAAAAACGCTGCTTTCCGATCAGCAGCTTTCTGAGCTCAACAGCAATTTAATTATTGCGCGCGCCGAAAGTGCCCAAGCCAAAGCCCGTTACGACAATATCCAAAACATCATTAAAGTTGGTAATCCCGAAACTGCTACCAGCGATGTACTCAACAACAAGGTCATTGGCGATTTACGAAGCAAATATATTGATTTATCGCGCCTCGCGAAAGAAATACTGCGTCGTGAAAGCAGTGATCACCAAGCCTACCGCAATTTGCTGCAACAAATGCAAGATATCCAAAGCCTGATTTGGAGCGAGTATCGTCGTATCGCGGAAAGCTATAAAAACGAATATGAAATCGCCCGCTCGAAAGAGCTTACCCTACAACAGGAATTGGATGCCGTGAAAGGCACGAGCGCCATCAGCGGCCGCAGCCAGATTGCACTGCGAGCCATGCAGCGCCGTGCGGATTCGACCCGTAATCTCTATACCAAAATGCTCGATAAATCGAACGAGGAAATTGAAAAACAAACACTGCCATCCATTCATGCGCGCGTTATCAGTTATGCGACACCACCGCTTTCTTCCAGCTGGCCAAATAAGCAAATGGTATTGGCCATCGCGCTTCTTTTGGGCAGCCTTGTTGGTATTGGTTTTGCCTTCCTGCGTGAACAATTCGAGAAATTCCTTTGGAAAGCAGAGGATATCGAATCCGCCGCACAACGTACCTGCCTTGGCATGCTACCAAAAATCGCCTTTGACCGCGAAAAAGTCGTACATTTCACGAAACGCTGGTCCACGAAAGACATTAGCGTCTCCGAACTATCCAATACATTTAACGCCAGCGGTTTTGCAGAAATCACCAAGCCGCTCGAACAGCAAACCGGCATCATTACTGAGATTATGCGTAACGTGCAGCTTGCTACGCACTTTAATGCCGAGAAAAAAGAAGGCCATGAAGCAAAAGTCATTTCTTTCGTCTCGGCGCGCCCAGGTGAAGGCAAATCGATTACCTCCTGCTTCCTTGCCAAGCACTTGGCCAAAACCGGTGCCCGTGTTGCATTGATTGACTGCGATTTCCGTCGCCCCAGCTTAACGCATTGGTTCCTCTCTGGCGGCACTATGGGCTTTTACGAATTAGCCTCGCGCCTCGGTCAGGAAGACGAGCGCATGGTGTTGATGGACCTTGCGAAAATTTGCCACAAAACGGGGCAAGAGAATCTCTACTTCATTCCTGCAAAGGGCACGACTACCTCTATTTCGAACCTGAACCTCGTTGCCTCTGGGCAGATGTATGCGCTCATCAATTATCTCAAGCAGGTGTTTGACGTCATCCTGATCGACTTGCCGCCCATCATGAACATCGTGGATGCGCGCATGATTGCTAATTCGATTGATAGTTTCATTCTGCTTGCCCATTGGGGAAAAACCGACCGCAGTATTGTTAGCAAAGCCTTGCACCGCGCGCCGGAAGTATTCAATAAGACCGTGGGCTCGTTGCTCACTTTGGTGGATACAGAAAAGGCAAGCAAGTACGGCTATTACAATTATAATTACTACTATTACTACCACCACCAGCCTTCATGAGCCCTTCGCGCCTCACCCTTTTTGCTGCACTAGCGGTTGCATGTATAGCGTGGTCTTTGCCAGTGATGTATGCGGAGACGGTACGTTTAAATCACCAAAGCATCCTCCAAGAAATTCGTGATGGCAAGACGCTACCCAAACCCGCAGCATTAAATGCCGCAATTGCACGCTACGACAGCGCGATTGGACGATTACCATGCATCATGCCATTGCACGAAGAACTGGGGTTGCTTGTCGCACTACGCACCGACAGCATCATGCAATCTCAAGACCTTAACGCTCAGGCTGATGCATTGGACGCTATGGATCGCACGCTGACGAATCTGCTAGTGTGTACACCCACGAATGGCAAGGCATGGCTCGACTTAGCTATGATTAATGTCTACCGCGAAGGCTTCAGCAAGCGTAGTGCGCAAGCATACGTGATGTCGGGCAAAGTGTCGCCGGTGGAATCATGGCTCGCCGAAAAACGGCTGATTTTTATTCTGCCCTTCGCGTCACTGCTTGATGCAAATGGGCATAAAACTATCACCAATGATTTAGCGACACTTGACGTGGCGCATCCCAACCACATGAGCGCCGTGATGGCCGCAGCAAAGGTCGATTCCAAAGCCGCGCTCGCCAGCATGTTGGGCCAATCCAACCCCACTGCAGCGCCCTAATCCAATCGGCCACCCATGAAACATGACTTGGAAAAAACCATCACTTACGCTATAAATAGCAACCTATGTTGTTAGACCCCAAAATGCAGCGCAGTTCTTCCTTTCTGCACATGAAAAGCTTTTTAGCTTCGCCGATCGATTACGTATTCTCGCGCTGGCAGTCTGCTAAATCGCATGGCGTGGCGCGCTGGAGCCGCCCTGAAAGTCTGCATGATGATTGGGTTGAGCGCACAGCACTTATTGCTGGCATGATACAACCCAATAGCTCGGTACTTGAGTTTGGCGCAGGCAAAGAGCGCTTGCGTGAATTTTTGCCACAAGGCTGCCGCTATCAGCCTGCAGACATCATCGCCCGCTCGAAAGAGACGATTGTCGCCGACCTCAACGTCACCACACCCACCTTGACCGACAAATATGATTATATCGTCTTTTCGGGTGTGCTCGAATACATCCATGACGTACAAAAATTACTGCATTATGTGCGCAATAACTGCACGACCTGCATCCTTTCCTATGCGCCTACGGATTGTCTCGAATGTATGACAACCCGCATGCGCAGCGGCTGGGTCAATCACCTCTCAAAAAATTCGTTTGAATCCATTTTGCGCAACGCAGGATTTGAGATTCTTGAAAAACGCGTCTGGCGTGGCCAAGATATTTACAGCTTGCGCTAGGCTATATAGACATTCGTCTGCAGACGCTATAAGCTGCCCGCCATGAGAAAGTATCTCTACCTTGCATATGATAGTATTTGCATCTGCGTCGCGCTGGTGGCTGCCCTCTATTTACGCCATGGATTCCCGCTGATTCAAGAAGGCAATCCGGACGATATCTACACCTTACTACTGGCAACATGTATCGGTACGGTTTGTGTATTGCCGCTCATGCGCCTTCATACGGGCATGTGGCGCTTCACATCAACGTCAGAACTAGCCGATATATTGATAGCGGTTGCATTAGTGGTGGTGCTCGCCAATGCGGGATTATTCCTCATCAACCGGCTCGATATGATGCCGCGCTCCGTACCACCACTGCATTGGGGTCTGGCAGTGCTGGCGATGGGTGGCACGCGATTATTAGCCCGCCAACTCTTTGGCCCTTCGCGTCAGGGTTCTGCCTCAAAGACCAGTCACCAACAGCATGTGATTGTGGTCGGCGCAGGTCACACGGCAGAGCTTTATTTACAATTCATCAAACGCATCAGCCGTCAGCCCATTCGTGTGGCGGGACTCGTAGATAACAATGAAAGTCTTACAGGCCGCATGTTCCAAAAACATACGATTCTTGGAACAACGTCCGACATACCGCGCTTGATGGAAGAATTCCATGTGCACGGCATCCAGATTCAACAAATCGTGTTGGCACAATTGATGGACGACTTGAGCGAGTCCGACACTACATTACTGCACGAACTGGGGCGCAGCGGTGTGGTAGAAGTCGTGCATTTTGCCAAGCATATGGGGCCGCAATTACAGCCAGAATCCATCAAAACCATTGCCGATTATTATCAAGAAATTGGGGCAATCCCTACCCATAGTTTTGAAAAGCCCAAAGGCTTTTATCCCTATCTTAAGCGCAGCTTCGATGTGGTAATGGGCATTGCCCTACTCTTACTCTTAATGCCACTGATAGTGCTGACTTCTGTCTGTGTATTACTGGATGTCGGCATTCCCATTTTATTTTGGCAACAACGCCCTGGACTACATGGTATAGCCTTCAAACTCTATAAATTCCGCACCATGCGCCACGCGCGCCGCAAACTAGGCGAAGACCGTCTATTGCACAAATCCGGCGACGAGATGCGCACCTCACGGTTGGGCAAATTGCTGCGCCGCATACGACTTGATGAGTTGCCACAACTAATGCACATTATTGCGGGAACCATGTCTTTTGTTGGCCCTCGCCCCCTATTGCCAGATGACCAGCCCGCAGGCGGAGAAATACGCCTGAGCGTGCGTCCTGGTGTCACAGGCTGGGCACAGATTCACGGTGGCGACGCATTGTCACCACAAGAAAAACTCATTTTAGATGCATGGTACATACGAAACATGTCACTATGGCTCGATATGAAAATCCTGCTGCGTACGTTACTCGCCGTGCTCGAAGAAGACCGCCGCAAAACACCGATACTGAATAAAGGCACCACCGCCCATGAGCCAATATAACGAAAAGCTCTTTTCTGGCGGCCCACGAAGCTATCTGCACCATATGCGGTTTCATTGGCTTAGAAAGCATATCCACGAAACGGCGAATGCCTATACATTATTCGAACTGGGCTGCTTTGATTGTCGCAGCCTGAAGTTCCTACCCGAACCTTCACGCTATGTTGGGGCAGACGCAGACTGGGAAGGCGGCCTGCAAAGCGCCAAAGCCACGTTTCATGATGATAAGACAATGGAGCTGCTCATTGCGCGATCCGCCGGCGACCTCGCCGCCTATAAAGACCGCAGCTTCGACTATAGTATCGCGCTCGAAACCATCGAGCATATTCCCGATGCTGTGCTCAGCGGCTATATCGAGTTTCTTGCCCGCGTGACACGTAAAAAACTCCTCATTACGGTGCCTGTTGAAATTGGCCCCGTATTTTTAGCAAAGCACTTTGTCAAACGCAGCATCGCGGGTTTTGAAAGCGGCGAAACGGAAACCTACACGCTCGCGGAAATTTTCTGGTCGGCACTTGGCAGAACCGAAAAGGTGCGGCGCTTTGAACATAAGGGATTCAACTACCGCACATTCATTACGCAACTTAGCAGCCATTTCCACATACGCGCTATTGAGGGTATTCCCTTCCGCCCATGGCCTTACCTAAGTTTCCAAGTGGGCATCGTTGCTGAACCGAAGGTGAAGCCATGAAGATCCTCGTCACTGGCAATGCAGGATTCATCGGCTTTCATACCGCGCGCGCTTTACTCAAGCGTGGCGATGAGGTGGTCGGATTTGACAATGTGAATACGTATTATGAACCGCGCCTCAAAGAATCGCGCCTTGCACTGCTTGAGCATGAAGCGCATGAGGGGCAGTATCATTTCTACCGCGCCAATTTGAGCGATAAAGAAGCCGTGAAACGCTGTTTCAACGAACATCAATTTGACCGCGTCATTCACCTCGCGGCGCAAGCGGGTGTGCGCCACAGCATTACCCACCCTGAAGATTATGTAGAATCAAATCTCGTCGCGTTCTTAAATGTGCTTGAGGCATGTCGCCACCACAAGGTGGCGCACCTTACCTATGCATCAAGCTCAAGCGTCTATGGTGCCAACACCGCAATGCCGTTTTCCGAACAGCATGGCGTCAATCACCCACTCCATATGTAT
>JBMOEL010000064.1:0-10403 GCA_049314715.1 Rickettsiales bacterium | reverse complement strand
CCGAAGGAATACGACCAAGCAATGCGGATACTTCCGAACCTGCTTGGGTAAAGCGGAAGACGTTATCGACGAAGAACAACATATCGCGGCCTTCAACGTCGCGGAAATATTCTGCTACCGTCAGACCCGTGAGCGCAACACGTGCACGCGCACCTGGAGGTTCGTTCATCTGACCGTAGATCAGTGCACATTTTGATTTCTTAGGATCTTCGAGGTTGATAACGCCCGACTCCACCATCTCGTGATAAAGGTCGTTACCTTCACGGGTACGCTCACCCACACCAGCGAATACCGAGAAACCACCACGCGCTTTCGCGATGTTATTAATCAGCTCCATAATAAGTACGGTCTTACCCACACCCGCACCACCGAACAGACCAATTTTACCACCCTTCGCGTAAGGCGCGAGCAGGTCAATGACCTTAATACCCGTCTCAAGAATTTCGTCTTTCGTCGACTGCTCCGTAAAGTTTGGTGCTTCCGCGTGAATAGGCGCAACGTGCTTGGCGTTCACAGGACCACGCTCGTCAATCGGTTCACCAATCACGTTGAGGATACGGCCCAGCGTTTCTTCACCCACAGGAACGGTAATCGGCGCGCCTGTATCCACCACTTCCTGACCACGCGTCAAACCATCGGTCGAGTCCATTGCAATCGCGCGGACGGTATTTTCGCCCAAATGCTGCGCCACTTCAAACACCAGACGACGACCATCCACTTGCGCTTCGAGCGCATTCAAAATCGACGGTAATTGGCCTTGCGCGAATTTCACGTCGACCACTGGGCCGATCACTTGGCTCACGGAACCTGTTGCCGCTGCACCTGCTTTCATCTTAATTACTGCTGCCATGATACTCTCCTTAATTCCTTATACTGCTTCCGCCCCCGAGATAATCTCGATGAGCTCTTTGGTGATATTCGCCTGACGTGTACGGTTATACTTCAGGGTAATTTTCTTGATCATCTCGCCTGCATTTTTCGTGGCGTTTTCCATCGCATTCATGCGCGCGCCTTGCTCAGATGCTGCGTTCTCGAGCAACGCCTTGAAAATCTGCATTGCAAAATTGCGCGGCAATAAATCGGCAAGAATCGCTTCTTCTTCGGGCTCATAATCGTAAGACATCTGGTTGTCAGGTTGTCGGGTTGTCGGGTTGTCATCTTGCCCGACCACCTGACCACCCGAACCCCCGACGACCAGCGGCACGAGCTGTTGATGCGTCACAATCTGCGAAATCACCGATTTGAAGTGGTTATAATAAATACTCACCACATCGATTTTTTCGCGCTCAAAAATATCCAAAACTTCTTCGGCAATCGCCTCAGCTGCGGTGTAAGCAACGGTCTTTTTGGCAATGTCGGTTTTCACGCCAACAATCAATTTACCAAAATCATTTTGCAGCAAATCGCGTGATTTTTTACCTACACAATAAAGCTTTACGTTTTTGCCCTGTGCTTGCAATTCTTTCACCTGCTTGCGCGTCGCGCGGGTGATGGAGCTATTGAAAGCGCCGCACAGACCTCTGTCTGCTGTTGCCACAATAATCAGGTGGTTCTTATCGCTACCTGTTCCCTTGAGAAGCAAAGGCCCATTGCTTTGATGCTGATAGGACGCCGCCAAGCGCGACACCATGCGGTCCATCGCCATTGCATAAGGACGCGCCGCTTCCGCCGCTTCACGCGCACGGCGCAGCTTCGATGCCGCCACCATCTTCATGGCTTTGGTAATCTTCTGCGTCGACTTCACGCTCTTGATTCGGTTTTTAAGATCCTTTAGCGATGGCATGTGGATCCTTTCTCACCACTTGATGGGTGGTCAAATGTCGGCGTCAAATGCGAAAGATGTTCTGGCAGAAAGATCATGCTCGTCAGAATTTGATGACCTTTTGCATCTGCACATTCAGCCTCAAGCAATGCTCTGGTTTGTTCGGGTGTTACAACTGCCAATATACTCGTTGGTAATGTTGTGTCTGAAAAAATAATACCCGCATCTTCTAGCCAATTACATACCGCTTTTTTGTACAAATCTCGATGCCCTTTCAGTCCGGCAACACGACCAGCCAACTCGCCGCCGTCAGCTACGGTAGTACCAAACATAACAGTAACAGGCTCATTTGAATCGCTTTTGAGCCAATCCGCAAATGCAGGGTCTAATTTACTGTAAAAATCGGCAAGAGACATAGTGGATTACGCAATGCGTCCTTTCACTTGGCCAATCACTTCTTTGAGCTTCGCTTCTGATGCATCCGTCAGTTTTTCTTCTTTACGGATAGTCTCAAGCAGCGACTTCTCACCACGCAGCGTGCGCAGCAATTCTTGCTCGAATGCGCCCACTTTATTGGTCGCCACATCATCGAGATAGCCTTTCACACCTGCGTAAATCACGCAGACTTGCTCTTCCATTTGCAATGGCGCGTATTGCGCTTGCTTTAGAAGCTCGGTGAGGCGCTGACCACGACCCAGCAGCTTTTGCGTCGCTGCATCAAGGTCGGAACCGAACTGCGCAAATGCTTCCATCTCACGGAATTGAGCTAGCTCCAACTTAAGAGTTCCGGCAACCTGTTTCATAGCTTTAATTTGCGCTGCAGAACCTACACGCGATACCGAAAGACCAACGTTTACCGCAGGGCGCACGCCTTTATAGAATAATTCGGTCTCTAAGAAGATCTGACCATCCGTGATGGAAATCACGTTGGTCGGAATATAGGCCGATACGTCACCTGCCTGCGTTTCAATCACTGGCAATGCGGTGAGTGAACCTGCGCCTTTGTCGTCAGACATTTTTGCAGCGCGCTCTAACAAGCGTGAGTGAACGTAGAATACGTCACCAGGGTACGCCTCTCGTCCTGGCGGGCGGCGCAGCAAGAGCGACATTTGGCGGTAAGCAACGGCTTGTTTCGACAAATCATCATATACGATCACCGCGTGTTTTGCGTTATCGCGGAAATATTCACCCATCGCGCAACCAGCGTATGGCGCGAGATATTGCAGCGGCGCAGGGTCCGACGCCGTCGCCGCAACGACGATGGTGTATTTCAGCGCGCCCGTTTCTTCGAGCTTCTTCACAACCTGCGCAACGGTTGAGCGTTTTTGACCAATCGCCACATACACGCAATAGAGTTTTTTCTTATCGTCACCCGACTCGAACGCCGCTTTTTGGTTCAAAATAGTGTCAATCGCGATGGCGGTCTTACCGGTCTGGCGGTCACCAATGATCAGCTCGCGCTGGCCACGACCGATTGGTATCAACGCATCAATTGACTTAATACCCGTCTGCACAGGCTCATGTACCGATTTGCGGTAAACGATACCCGGAGCCTTAAGCTCAACACGGCTGCGCTGTTTCGCATTGATGGGGCCTTTGCCGTCGATGGGGTTACCCAGCGCATCAACCACGCGACCGAGCATTTCTTCACCCACAGGCACATCCACAATCGTGCCAGTACGCTTAACGGTGTCGCCTTCTTTTACGGATTTGTCGTTACCGAAAATCACCACACCGACTGAATCCGTTGAGAGGTTCAGAGCCATGCCTTTAAGGCCGCCGTCGAACTCGACCATTTCACCCGCTTGCACATTTTCAAGCCCGTATACCGTGGCAATACCATCACCGACCGAAACCACTTGGCCAACCTCTGCCAATTCGGCGGCAGTGGATGCGCCCGAGATATGCTTTTTCAAAATGTCCGAAATTTCTGCTGCACGAATATCCATACCAGTCTCCTTTTATTTCCTAAGCGGCCAACAATTGCTGGCGCATACGTTTTAACGCGGTTTCCACCGTTCCATCGAGTAAGTGCGAACCTACGCGAACCTTAAGACCGCCAATAACGGCTGCGTCTTCGGTGAGAGTCAGATTCACTTTTTTGCCCGTCGCTTCGGTAAGCGCTGCAGCAACTTCTTTTTGCTCTATCGCCGACAAGGCGCGCGCGCTCGTTACATGTGCGTTGAGCTCACCTTTATGGGCGGTCAATTTTTTTGCGAGCAGTTCGGCAATCTCTGGAAGCAGCTCCGCACGGCCCTGCTCGGCAATCACACGAACGGAATCCGCCGCGATTTTATCAGCCTTAGCAAGCAACTCTACCAAAACACCTGATTTCAAAGAGCGGCTGAGCAGAGGATTGGCTAAGAGATTTTTTGCCGCATCATGGGCGCCAAGTGCTTGAGAAAGCGCAACAATTGCGCCCACCACTTCCTGTTCTTTTTTCGCAGCAAGCGACAACGCGAAGATGGCTTCGGCGTAACGCGATGCGATAGTCAGACGTTCAGTGTGTGATGTACTCATAAATGCGCGCGCAACCTAGCAAGGAAAGTCACAAAGACAAGTGCTTTTTTACATGAAATAATATGGATTCACGTCGATCTTTAAACGAACCCGCTTAAACGCTGTATTTTCAAGCCATTGCGCGAGGGTCTTTTGTAAACTCACGCCCTTATCGGCCTTCACTAATAACCGGTAACGATAGTGACCTTTAAGGCGCGAGAGCGGGGCAGGGGCGGGACCCAGCACCTTGATGCGCGCATCGGCAGGCGCGATGCGAATGAGCGCCAAACCTGCTTTCTGCACCTCAGCCTCGACCGTGCCGTCGAGCAGTATGGCAGCCAGTTGCCCATAAGGCGGCCAATGGCCGCGCTCGCGTATTTCCATTTCAGCGCGCATAAATCCATCCCTATCCCCCGCCGCCAGCGCCTTCATAACAGGGTGTTTGGATTCATAGGTTTGTAAATAGACGTGTCCCGCCACATCACCACGACCCGCACGCCCCGAAAGCTGATGCAATAATTGATAGGTGCGTTCGCTGGCACGCAAGTCACCACCATTCAGCCCCAAATCCGCATCCACCACACCAACTAGCGTCAGGTTCGGGAAGTGGTGCCCCTTCGCCACCATCTGCGTACCGATAATAATTTTGGCATCACCCGAAATCACTTTGTCTATGACTTCTGCATCCACGACTTCGTCACTACTTAATGTCAGCGGTGTAATTTCAGGGAACAGGGCTGCGACTTCTTGTGCGATACGCTCAACACCAGGGCCGCAGGCAGCAAGTTTGCCTTCCGCCTTGCAGCTTGGGCACTCGGTTGGTTCTTTTTCTTTATGGCCACAATGGTGACAATGTAGTTGGTGTTTGCTTTGATGTAGCACCAGCCATGACGAGCAATCCGAACACTCAAAGCGATAACCGCATGCACGGCATAACATGAGCGGCGCGTAGCCACGGCGATTGAGAAACAGCAACACTTGCTCGCCGCGCCCTAAAGTGTTTTTCATTTCTTGGATAAACACGGGCGAGAGAAAATTCCCGCGTTCGGGTAGATATTTGGTCATATCTAACAGATGAATATTCGGCAGCCCGGCAGCCCCATGACGCTCAATAAGCTGCACGGCTTTATAGCGCCCCGCCTTGATATTCTGCGCCGTCTCAAGCGAGGGTGTGGCCGAGACAAGCGTGACGGGAATATCTTCAAACTTCGCACGCACCACCGCCATATCGCGCGCATGATACAACACGCCGTCTTCTTGCTTATAGGAAAGATCATGCTCTTCATCGACAATAATATGTGCCAGATTTTTGAAAGGGAGAAAGAGCGACGAACGTGCACCCACAATCACCTTCGCTTCGCCCGCGGCGACGGCGTGCCATGCGCGCTTGCGGTCGGCGGGTGATTGACTGGAGTGCCAAACCACTGGTGGCGCACCGAATGTTTTTTCAAAACGCTGCATCCATTGATGGGTAAGGGCAATCTCTGGCACCAGAATCAGAATCTGTTTTTCGGCCTTGATGGCATCATCAATGATATGGAAATAGACTTCCGTTTTTCCTGAACCCGTCACACCATCCAACACAGTGGGTGTGCTGCTATTCGTTTTGATGGCTTCATAGGCTTTCTGTTGTTCATTCGAAAGTGTTGGCAGATTGGAAATATAGGTCGGCGCAACATACATTTTGCGCGGTAATTTGGTGGCGTGCGCAAGCCCGCTCAATGCCAAAACGGCACCGCGCGGCGCCAGTGTATATTCTGCCACCCAATCAATGAATTTCAAAAACGCCGCGCTCAATGCAGGCACATCTGGTGATTGCAGCACGGATTTCATTTTAGCTTCGGGCACATCGTCGCTTCCTGCACCCAATACCACGCCCATCACCTTACGACCAGCGAGCGGCACCTCGACCACACTACCAATAGAAACGCTCACGCCGTGCGTGTAGTCGAGCGACTTATCCAAAGCGGTGGCGAGTAAGACATTGACGCGCGGCATGGTGTGAGCTACCGAAGTTTCATTATTCACGGGGGAATTGCCATGAAGTTCTTTGTTGATACCGCAGATGTTGCCGAAATTAAAGACCTCGCTGCAACAGGTTTGCTTGATGGCGTCACCACCAACCCCAGCCTCATCAAAAAATCGGGGCGCGACTTCAAAGAAGTCATTAAAGAAATTTGCGCCATCACCAGCGGCCCTGTGAGCGCCGAAGTCGTTGCACTCGACTATGAAGGCATGGTGAAGCAGGGCGAGGACCTTTCCAAAATCGCCAAGAACGTTACGATCAAAGTGCCATTGACCATTGACGGCCTCAAAGCCTGCAAATATTTCACCTCCAAAGGCACCATGGTGAATGTCACCTTGTGCTTCTCGGCGTCACAGGCGCTACTCGCTGCAAAAGCGGGCGCGACGTTCATCTCGCCCTTCGTTGGTCGCCTCGACGACATCAGCATGAACGGTATGGATTTGATTGCCGACATCATGACCATTTATAAAGCCTATCCACACTTCAAAACTGAAGTGTTAGTGGCAAGCGTGCGCCACCCCATGCATATCGTTGAAGCTGCAAAGCTGGGTGCGCATGTGGCAACCGCACCTGCGGGCGTGCTGAAAGCACTCGCCAACCACCCCTTGACCGATAAAGGCCTCGACCAGTTCATGAAAGACTGGGCAGCAACGGGTCAGAAATTATAGTATTTAATGCTTCGGACATCGTCATACTGACTAGTCCTCCGCGCCGCTTCGCTGGCTCATGGCTGACTCGCGCCTACTGCGCTCGAATAACAGGAAACGTCATTCCAGCGAAAGCTGGAATCCAGAATGCCACACCACTGCAAAATTCTTCTCAAAAGCATGAGAACAGCCGTTTGGCCGTGAGTGTTGCAGCTTTATTTGCTAGATTCTTGCCATGAGCACTATGACAGAAAAACACGACATCCCAACAGAAACAACCAAGAAACTGGTGGAGGACTATCTGCGCTCCCACCCCACCTTCTTGATGGAAAATCCCGAGATGCTGGAGGTGCTATTGCCCCCCGCGCAAAATCACGGGCGCGGCGTGGTCGACTTCCAATTCTTCGCCATCGACAATCTGCGTCGCGGTATGGGGAAAATGAAGGATAAATTCAATCACCTCGTCACCAGCGCGCGCGATAATATGTCGACCCAGCAGCAAGTACAGCGCGCGGTTCTATCCATCATCCGCGCCAAGAATCTTGAGCAATTACTTGAAGTATTGACCACCGACTTATTGACGCTTTTTGATGTGGACGTGGTGCGCCTTGCCATCGAATCTAATGCGGCGGGTTTATACGATACGTACTACTCCGAACATAATTATTCGGGTATTTGCTTCGTGCCCATCAATACCGCACAGGCCGCATTGATGAACGAGAAGGTACGCCTGATTGCGGATACACATAACGAACCACCTATCGGTTTTGAGATGATTTTCGCCGATTGCTCGAACTTGGTGCGCTCATGCGCCTTGATTCGCCTAGATCTGGAGAATGTCGGCAAACCCGCCATTCTTTCCTTTGGTGTGCGTGACTCGGGTCATTTTGCTGCCAATCAAGGTAGCGAGCTTTTGGGTTTTCTCGGCTCCGTCATGGCGGTATCACTCGATCGTTGCCTGACCGACGCAGAGCTACCAGTTTAGTGGCCTACTAAAAACCGACGCTTCGACGCCCGTTGAGGGCGTTAGGCCAAGCGCCGCCTGAGCAAATCTAAAACCTTTATTGCCCAATAACTCATGCTGTGTATAAAGACGACATGAGCAAAGGCCCCTTAGCACCCGAAATTGCGCTTCACATACGTGACTGGCTGAAAGAACTTTCAGGCGTCAAGCGCGCTAGCACGCATAGCGTGACTGCATACACACATGATGTCAGTGCCTTTCTGGCGTTCTTGCACCAGCATACGGGCGAGACAGTAAACAACGCAGCGCTCGCTGCACTCGAAGAACGCGACGTGCGCGCATGGTTGGCGTTTCGCCTCAAGCGCGGCTATGCGAAAAGTTCGAACGCGCGAGCGATTTCAGCGCTACGCACCTTCTTTCGCTTTCTTCATAAACACGCAGGGCTTGAGAATACGGCCGTGATGAATATCTCCGCACCGAAACTCGATAAGCCGCTCCCCAAAGCGCCTAACGAGTCGCAGGCAAACGCGGCACTTGATGGCCTGCTCGATTTTGACCGCAAGTCGTGGATCAATGCACGCAATCACGCGCTCGCTATGCTGCTGTATGGTGCAGGTCTACGTATCAGCGAGGCACTCTCGCTCACCGTGAATGACATTCGCCACAAGGACTCGTTGCGCGTACGCGGCAAGGGCGCAAAATACAGGCAAGTTCCTGTCTTACCTATTCTGCGCAACGCTGTGGAAGACTATTTAAAATGCTCGCCCTTTCACCAAGATAATGATGGCAGCGTACCACTTTTTTATGGCGCACGCGGTAAAGCCATGCAGCCTGCTATCTTCCAACGCCTCGTGCGCGATATTCGCCGCCAACTCGGATTGCCAGAATCACTCACACCACATGCGCTACGCCATGCCTTTGCCACACACTTGCTAAGTCATGGTGCAGAGCTGCGTGATATCCAAGAACTGCTAGGCCATGCATCTCTTAGCACCACACAACGCTACACGCATGTCGATGCAGCGCGCCTACTCAGCGCCTATCAAGACGCACATCCTTTGGCAGAGTAGAGACGCACTTTTACTAAAAACCGACGCTTCGACGGCCATTGAGGCCGATAGCCCCAGCGGCACTTGAGCGATTAAATATTACTTCATACCCGCCGTGCGAATCACCGTTTCAAACACATCTTTGACATGATCTTCTGGCTTTAATCGCCCCGTGCGCATGTTGTCGGAAACCTGTTTCCAGAGTTCCGGCGCAAGCTCTTTGGGCAACAACACATACCCCTCATTGGCGATGGCTTTTAGCACCGCATCCGCTTGCTTTGTATAATTCTCATTGAAATAACTACTATCCGCCGCTTGGATAGCCTTGGCAATTTTGCTGCGTAACTTGTTCGTGCTGCTCATAAACATCACTCTAACAACTGCAGCAAAACTGTGCAGCATTTTCTATGCTGCATAGCAATAGAACTGTGGATAGAATTGTTGCGGCGCACTGCTATGATGCGGCGCAGCTAGGGATTTACTAAGTTTTTTTGTGCAAATGTGGTATAAAGAAACTGTGGATAATGACGTCCACATAAAGGAGTGAAGTAAGTTTATGAAGATTATTCATCTCATCACGTTGTTCCTCGTAGTGTTGGGTGGTGTTCACACCATTTTTGGCACCTTGGGTATCGATATGTTGGGTACGTTGCTTGGCAGCGGCATCCATATGACGATCATACATTTCGTGATCGGCTTGGGTACGGTGTACTACGTACTGCCGATGCTTAAATCGCATCTCGCTAGTCACTAGTTGCGCCAATCGATAGAAGCGCTTTCCCCGAATTTACGGGAATCCGCGTGAATTGACTGCTTCACACCTTCGCATGGACACCATGCGAAGGTTTTCTTTTGTGAGCGAAGCTCAGTGAGGGGGGCGCAGCGGGGGCAGCGATACACCGCCTTGCAATAAAACTAGGCACTCAAGCGCGCAGCCACCGCATCAATAAACTGAGCCGTATTCACGTATTTCTGGCCGCTCCCCACCAGCAGCGCCAAATCTTTGGTCATCACATTCGCTTCCACCGTATCAATAACCGCTTTTTCCAATTGCTCGCAGAATGCCTGCAATGGCGCATTGCTATCAAATTTTGCACGATATCTCAGACCCGATGTCCAGGCATAAATACTGGCGATGGGGTTGGTGGATGTTTCTTTGCCTGCTTGATGATCTCGGTAATGGCGCGTTACCGTGCCGTGCGCCGCCTCGGTTTCCACGGTCTTGCCATCGGGCGTGAGTAGAATCGAAGTCATGAGCCCAAGACTTCCAAAACCCTGCGCCACTACGTCTGATTGCACATCGCCATCATAGTTTTTGCACGCCCACACAAACCCGCCATTCGATTTAATGGCATAGGCTACCAAATCGTCAATCAGGCGGTGCTCATACCATAATTTTGCTGCATCAAAACGCGGCTTAAATTCTGTATCAAAAACACGCTGGAAGATGTGTTTG
>JBMOEL010000063.1:0-10410 GCA_049314715.1 Rickettsiales bacterium | reverse complement strand
TTCTTGAAAAATGTCTTTGAAGCGACCGTCATAGACTTTGAGAATGGTATTCTTGGTTGAAAGGTAAACAGGATAATTCACCGTGAGCGCATAATTGAAACAGGCGCGCGCAAAGCCTTCAATCGAGCTATTGAGGTTGTACATGGAGAGTGCAACGCCTGCTGATTTGAAGTGATAGACCTCCTGCTCATAAATATCGCTGCCATCATCAGGCGTGAACTTCATGACTAGCTTACCAGGGCGATCTACAATCATATCCGTGGCGCGGTACTGGTCACCAAACGCGTGGCGGCCTACAATGATAGGCGATGTCCAACCCGGAACGTAGCGCGGGATATTTTTGCAGATAATCGGCGCACGGAAAATCGTCCCATCCAAGATATTACGAATCGTTCCGTTGGGTGATTTCCACATTTGCTTGAGGCCAAATTCTTTCACACGCGCTTCATCCGGCGTGATGGTCGCGCACTTAATGCCTACACCATGCTTCTTGATTGCGTTCGCAGCATCAATTGTAATTTGGTCATTGGTCTCATCGCGCTTTTCAATACCAAGGTCATAGTATTCGAGCTTCATATCGAGGAAAGGAAGAATAAGCTTATCCTTAATCATCTGCCAGATGATGCGCGTCATCTCATCGCCATCGAGTTCTACAACGGGAGTGTTTACGGATATTTTGGCCATATTGCTTGTTCCTGTGAGCGTTTGGCAATCAAGTAGCAGAGTGAGCAAACGAATCAAGCGCGCATATCTGTCACACAATCTTCATAAAACATGTGGTGCGCGAAGCCCATATTTTCCTTCTTTGTCACGTGCTTGTCATACTTATCCTCTAGAATGAAGCTATGACTGACTCTGCATTTACACTTCCGCATAGTGACCATCCCGCCGATACTAAACTGGTAGTCGGCTTTGATTTGCATGGCACCTTGCTTCATTACAACGCCGAAACCGGCACTACCTCCGCTGTAAAAGGGGCATTAGAAACCCTGCAATACCTCAAAGCCAATGATATACCATTCTTCATCGCCACGAATGATGAAGAGGCGCACAAAGAGGGTTCGCCTTCTGTCGAAGAAAAACTAAAGCAAGCCTTTGGTGACAAATATCAATCACTATTGGGTGACGTCGCGATTTATCGCGCTGGACTAAAAACAGGTCTACGCAAACCAGCGCCCTTCATGCTTAATGATGGGTTTCGTAAGTATCAGGGATATAAAACCGTTTACGTAGGCGATGTCGGCACCGACATGAAAGCAGCCGAACGGGCAGGGGCTTTGCCGATACTAATTGGCGAAACACGTCAAGAGCGCAATCTACCGATTGAGACGAGTCATAGCGTAGACCACCAAGGTCTTGTTGAGACGCTCCATATGCTGCGCCACGACCACCTGCTCAATTTCAGTGATGATGAGCAGAAAGCCAGCAAAGTCAAAAATCCCAAGGCTGGTAAAAAATCATTAGTGGCGCTGACGCAAGGAAAGGATGACATACAAACCTTGCACGCCAAAGCACAAGAAGCTCAATATGCGCTGGTGCGTAAAGCCATTCTAGTAACTTTCCGCACTTTTCTAAGAACGCGGGAAGATGCGTCTAGTCTATTAGCAGGCATCGAGAAAAATGCCGAAACAGAATGGGCAAAACTTTCAGATGAAGAGAAGAGAAAAACCCCAAAAGATAAATGTCTCGCCGCTCATTTCAATGAGTTTGCCAAAAGAATACTACTTGATATTCGCATCATCGCTAATGGCCCTAAGAATGAGGGCCGTACCAAAGACAAAGCCCTTGCGCGCGGCAAAAAAGAAAATGCCATTGATGATTTAATTCGCATCAAATTCACTTCGGAAAGTTTTCCTGAAACACTTCATCATATACGCGATCGCCTCGTCACCAGCTACCCGCACGTCATCGAATCGATGCATATGCGTGATGGCGGAAACGTGAGCGATGAATTCAATATCGCTTTCCACGGCCTTATTGCCGACATTAGTATTGGGGAAAAAAATCAGGTCAATCGCGCAGATCGTATCAGTCATTTACTTTATGAGATTCGTCGCGATTTTGAGCTACCCGATGACTCTAAGCTGGAAAGCGTTATTCAGCGTTCGCGTTTCTGGGCGCGCTTGATAGAGCGCATGAAGCAAGGTAATTTCGTTGATGACATTAATGCTTACACGTCGCTTGAGTCCTATATCAATGCTGTAAGCAAAGGGCGTGAGGGCGAAGAAGATTGCTGTCTTTCTGACCATGACACTAAAGTTATTCTAACGGCCCTCGACAATGACAATGAAGAAAAAGAACCTAAAGCAACCCTAATATATCTGTCTCGCTTCTTGCGTGATTATATAAACCACAAAGATCCACAAGCAGAGGATTCTCAACTCGCTCAGCTTCGCCGCGCCGATCTTACCATTCCAGAGCTGATGGATGAAGAAATGCAGTGCTTAGATCGTGATGAGCAAAAAGCCAAAGTGGGTGAAACTGTATCGCAGCTACAAAATATCCATAAGCTTGTACATGTTGCCTATATTCGCGACGCTGACCCCAGTTGGCAGGAAGCCTATGTAAAAATGGCACACGAATTGAACCAGAAAAAAGGCGCTGAGATTATACCAGAGCGCATGCTAGATATGATTAATAATAAGCCAAAAAGCGAACCGCTTTACCCAGTGAGGTTTCGATGAGCACATGGTCATATTATAAATTCGACAGCATGCCGTGCCGCATCAAGATGCATGAGGGCAAAGCTGTTAAAGCTGAAATTTATCAACTCGGCATTGGCTTTATAGAAACCCCGCCAATGCTTATCTCTGACGAAGGACGACCATTAAACAAAGCGGAGTTCGATGCGCTTCTGATGCTGCGCATTCAACAAAATAAAGCAGATGCGTAAGTGGTGGTCCCGATGGATTGGCTACGCCTCTTCTCGGCCTGTTGGCCTCGTAGTCGAACGAGTTCGAACCACAAGTACAACTATCACAATGTTTCAGGGGCGCTGTTGCGCTAATCCCAGAAACATTATGATGGTGGTCCCGATGTGATTCGAACACACGACCTAGCGTTTAGGAAACGCTTGCTCTATCCAGCTGAGCTACGGAACCACTCAAGCAAACACCTTCATATTTTTGGGCATCACATAGACCGCTTGATGCTTCATCAAATGCAATTGATCAACCACCGTTTTAGGCAGTTCAGCATCCAGTAATGCACCATTCTCGCGCTCTAGCTCAATTTTTACAAGCGGCCCTGCGGGGTTCATATGAATAATTTCTGCCTTCACCGTTCCCGCCTCGCGCGTAATGTAGAAATAGAGCTCATGCGGGCGACAAAACACCTTCACCGGCACACCCACGCTGCGCGTGGCGGCATTCGTTTGTGAAGAAGCTGTCTTAAGTTGCTCAGATTTCAAAAAACGTGATAGTAGTGGTATTTTCTTTACCCAATCATTGCCTTTTTCGCTCAGCAAGCGCACGGGCTCCTGCTTTTCGCCTTCTTGAAGCAACAGCGTACCGTCTGGTAATTGCCACGCGTCAAATTCGTTATAATGCCCCAAGAAATCATACACAAAACCATTGGCAGGCTGAAGATAGACCTGCTCAGGCGTTCCCACCTGCTCAATTTTACCTTGGCTCATCACCACCACTCTATCGGCCATTTCCATGGCCTCTTCTTGGTCGTGCGTCACGAAAATCGTGGTAATGTGTAGCTCTTCATGTAAGCGCCGCATCCAGCGTCTAAGCTCTTTACGTACCTTCGCGTCCAGCGCACCAAATGGCTCATCGAGCAGCAGAATCTTTGGCTCCACCGCCAGCGCCCTGGCAAGCGCCACGCGTTGACGTTGACCGCCAGAAAGCTGCGAAGGATAACGCGCATGGTAGGATTCTAAATGCACAAGACTTAGCAATTTCATGACTTTCTCATAAATCGCTTCTTCAGAGAGTTTTTGGGCGCCCTTACGTACACGCAATCCGAAGGCAACATTCTCAAACACGCTCATATGCTTGAAGAGCGCATAATGTTGAAACACAAAGCCAACTGCGTTGGCCTGCGTTTTGTTTTTTTGCTCGACAAAAATACTTCCCTTATCTGGTCTCTCAAGCCCTGCAATCAAGCGCAGCAGCGTCGTTTTCCCAGAACCAGACGGACCAAGCAACGCGATGAGTTCACCATCAGCAATGGTCAGCGAAACATCTTTTAGCGCACTAAATTCACGAAAGCGCTTACTAACGTGCTGAATGCTAATACCCATGTAGTTTCTTCCTCTCCACCCATTGCTTCGCCGCCAATGTAATCAGCGCGAGCAGCGTCAATACTGACGCGACTGCAAAAGCTGCCGCAAAGTTATACTCGTTATAGAGCATCTCAACATAAAGCGGAATCGTCGTCGTCTCGCCGCGTATATGGCCTGACACCACCGAGACTGCGCCAAATTCACCCATCGCGCGCGCATTGCACAGAAGCACGCCATAAACGAGCCCCAAACGGATATTAGGCAAGGTCACCTTTGAAAACATCTGCCATGGCGTTGCCCCCAATAATATCGCCGCCTCTTCTTCCTCGCGTCCTTGTTCTTGCATCAGCGGAATGAGTTCACGCGCCACAAACGGGAATGTCACAAATATCGTAGTAAGCACTAAGCTAGGCAGTGCAAAAATAATTTCGATATCATGGCGCACCAGCCAATCACCCAGCAGCCCATTCACGCCAAATAAGAGCACAAAAGCAACGCCAGATATCACGGGCGACACAGAGAAAGGAAGGTCAATCAACGTCAGTAATAGACGCTTGCCGCGAAATTGAAATTTCGCAATCGCCCAGCTTGCCGCCACACCAAACACTAGATTAAACGGCACCGCAATCACTGCCACGAGCACCGTAAGACCAATTGCAGAGCTTGCGTCCGGCTCGCTGAGGCTTTGTAGAAAAACATGAAAGCCCTTACTCAACGCCTCAGTAAACACCGCAATCACTGGCATTAAAATAAGTAGCGTAATCGCAGCAATGGCGATGAACGAAAGACTCAAACGCCATATGCGCGGTTCATATGCGGCCATGTGTTTCATGTGATGCGGCTCGCCTTCCATTGCTGCACGCTATTGAGCATGTAAAGCACCGCAAACGAAACGAGAAGCATCATCACGGCAATCACATGCGCACCCGCCATATCATATTCTTCAAGCTTTACTAAAATCACCAGCGGCACAATTTCTGCCACTTCAGGAATATTACTCGATAGAAAAATGACCGAGCCAAATTCACCAAAACCACGCGCAAGTGCGAGCGAGAATCCAGACACTAATGCTGGAAAGAGGTGCGGAAATAATACGCGTGAAAACATTTGCCAATGCGTTGCACCCAAGGAGAGTGCGGCCTCTTCTATTTCACTATCGAGCGATTCCAGCACAGGCTCAAGCGCACGCACTACAAAAGGCAACCCGACAAAAACTAACGCTAACCAAATACCCGCTTGGTTAAACACTATCTCGATGCCAATCGACTGCAAATAGCCACCTATCCAACCATCCGGCGCATACACAGCACAAAGCGCAATACCCGCAATAGCCGTAGGCAACGCAAAAGGTAAATCAATCAATGCATTGAGAAAACCACGCCCAAAAAATTCATACCTCACCAATACCCATGCAATGACTAGACCTAAAAATCCGGCAATGACCGCCGAACCAATTGCAGCGGTGATACTCACGCGAAATGCTGCAAGCACGCGCGCGTCCGTCGCCACGCGCACTATCTCTGTCCATGATAATTGGGTAACGCTCAGCACAAGCACCAGTAATGGCAGCGCCACGATGCTAAATAAGCATAGCAATGTATAGCCCATCGCCAACGGATAAGCAGGCAACACACTATGCGCGGTTAATGCGAAGGGCCGTATAGTCATTTATTTCTTGCCATTAATTGATCAAAGATTCCACCCTGATCGAAATGGGTTTTTTGTGCGCTCGCCCAGCCGCCGAAATCGGCAATAGTCAGAAGTTTCGTGTGCTGCAACGATTGCAGTGTATTGCGCTGCGTGGTAGAGCGGAAAAAATGCTGCACGGCCAAAGCTTGTGCTTCCGGCGCAAAAAGCCCTTCCACATAGTCTTTTGCTATTGGTGATTGACTCAACACCGCCACAACTGGCTCCGCCTTTATCGTCACGCGCGGCATAATAATCTCGAACGCATCCGCGCCAAAATATTTTTGTGCTAAATGCGCTTCATTCTCCCATGTAATCAACACATCACCCTGATTGCGTCGCACGAAATTCGTGGTTGCCGCCCGCGCGCCTGTATCAAATACGGGCACACGCTTGAGCCATGATGTCATGTAGTCTCGTGCTGCCTGTGCGCTTTTGCCATAGCGTGCCTGAGCATAGCCCCACGCCGCTAAATACCCCCACCTCGCCCCACCCGAACTTTTGGGATTGGGCGTCAATACGCGCACGTCAGAGCGCGTTAAATCGCCCCAATCATAAATTTGTTTGGGATTACCCGCACGCACCAGAAATACAATGGTCGAATAAAATGGCACACGCCGCGCGATGGGCTTATGTGTTTTTTGCGCAATCATCTCAACATCATAATCAAGCGCCAGTGATACGATGTCGGCAGGCAACCCGTCCATGACCGCGCGGGCCTGTTTGCCCGAACCGCCATGTGACATGCGGATACGCACATTCGGATGTGTCGTTTTGAAATCGCGGTTATAGTCTGCAAAAAGCTCGCGCGTTGCGTCATAGGAAACATGCAACAACGTTTCACGTTCGGGCTTGGCGAATGCGTGAGAAGCAGCTAATGTCAGCGCCAGAATAGTAAACCATTTTACCATGAAGTAACCCTATGACGCGCGCCGCCCAAAAGCAAGATTCAACCATTCCCCTCGATAGCCTATTGCTCAACGTCAGTAGCAACGCCTTGCTCGACGAAACACACGCAGTCAATGCGCTGCTTGCTGCAACCAAACCGCTAAGTGCGATAGATTCTGTCGTGCGCGCACGCGCCAGCGAACTCATTACTAAACAGCGCGCCATCGGCGCTGGCACTGCCGTGGAAGCATTCTTACAATCCTACGGCCTCTCGACCAAAGAGGGCATTGCCATGCTCTGCTTGGCGGAAGCACTTTTGCGCATTCCTGACAGCACCACCGCCGACTCACTGATTGAGGACACCTTCAAATCCGGCAATTGGAAACAGCATTTGGGGCAAAGCGATTCGACGCTGGTGAATGCCGGCACATGGGGGCTGATGCTCACAGGCGAAGTGCTAAAACTGGATTCAGGTGATTCGCTTGCCTCATGGTTTGGTGGTCTGGTCAAACGCTCTGGCGAGCCGGTGATTCGTCAAGCCCTGCGCTCGGCGATGGGCTTTATCGGCCAACAATTCGTGATGGGCGAAGATATTGCAGACGCGATTAAAAACGCCGCAAAGCCTGAAAAACAAGGCTATATGATGTCATACGACATTTTGGGTGAAGGCGCGCGCACCCAGAAACAAGCGACCCATTATGTCGATGCGTATATGGCTGCGATTGCACAAATCGGCGCCAACCGCACGGGTGATTTGTTCTCGAAACCAGGTATTTCGGTCAAACTGTCAGCGCTGCATCCGCGTTATTCTTACTTACAGCGTGACCGCGTCTTTGCTGAGCTTTTGCCGCGCCTTAAAACCATTGTGCGCGAAGCCATGAAACACGGCATTGCCGTATCGCTGGATGCGGAGGAAGCAAATCGTCTCGACCTGCATTTAGCGCTCTATCATGAGCTATTGCGCGACCCTGAATTTGCAACATTCGAGGGCATCGGTTTTGTACTGCAAGGTTATCAAAAACGCGCCTTCTACGCCGTCGATGCGCTCATTCAGATGGCACGTGAAACGGGTCATCGTATCCCCGTACGTTTGGTCAAAGGCGCTTATTGGGATAGCGAAATCAAATACGCCCAAGTGAATGGATTAAGTGGCTATCCCGTATTTACCGAAAAATTCTACACCGATCTTTCTTATCTTGCCTGCGCGCAAAAAATGCTCGCCGCAACGGACGTGCTCTATCCACAATTTGCCACCCATAACGCGCTCACCGTTGCCACGGTGATAGAGCTTGCGAAAACCAACGGGCTGTCGCCCAGCGACTTTGAGTTTCAACGATTGCACGGCATGGGTGAGAGTTTGCATGACCAGCTGGTAGGCGAGTATCGCAGCCGCATTTATGCACCCGTGGGCGCCCATAAAGACTTGCTGGCCTATCTGATTCGCCGCTTGTTAGAGAATGGCGCAAACACTAGCTTTGTGCATTTGCTGCTTGATCAAGCAACGCCGATTGAGTCACTCACCGAAAGCCCAATTGATTTGGCCAAGGCCGCAAGTTCACTGCCAAGCGCTGCGATTCCATTGCCCGTTAATCTCTACGGCAATCGCAAAAATTCCAGCGGATTCGAGCTTGGCTATCGCGCCGAACACACACGTGTGTTTGATGTATTAAAACCCCTGTTAAAAATCCGCTACGAAACACCTAAAGATACGTCCGTGAAAACTATACCATCGCTGATGATTGCAGCAAAGGCTGCGCAAAAATTATGGGACCTAACACCTATCACTACCCGCGCTGATATGTTGCGCAACGCCGCCGATATGCTCGAAGCTGAGCAGATGGAATGGATTGCGCTGCTGCAGCAAGAAGGCAAAAAAACGATTTACGATGCGCTGGCAGAAATTCGCGAAGCAACAGATTTCTGCAGATACTACGCATTACATGCCGAGCAACTCTTCACCCCACAAACCCTTACGGGCCCAACCGGTGAAAGCAATGTGTTATCGCTGCATGGGTGCGGCGTATTCGTGTGTATTTCCCCATGGAATTTCCCGCTCGCGATTTTCATGGGCCAAGTTGTTGCGGCGCTGGTTGCGGGCAACGCGGTGCTTGCCAAACCCGCCGAACAAACCCCTGCGATTGCCGCCAAAGCAGTTGAGACGTTATATCGCGCAGGCATACCCGAAAACGTGCTGCAACTCGTATGCGGCAAAGGCGAAACGGTCGGCGCAGAACTCATTAAATCCCCTCACACCGCCGGCGTCTGCTTCACAGGATCGACCTATGTGGCGAAACTCATTCAACGCGCACTGGCCGAAAAAGACGGCCCCATCGTGCCCCTCATCGCCGAAACAGGCGGCCAGAACGTGATGATTGTCGATAGCTCGGCGCTACTCGAACAAGCGGTGGATGATATCATCACCAGCGCCTTTGGCTTGGCGGGGCAACGCTGTTCGGCGCTGCGCTGCGTCTTTGTGCAGGAGGATATTGTGCCTGCCTTGCGCGAACTTCTCATGGGCGCGATGGATGAGTTGCGCATCGGCGACCCCAAAGACCTCACCACCGAGATCGGCCCTGTCATCGATGAAGATGCGCAGACTAAACTCAATGCCCATATTAAAAGCCTGACACGCAGTGTCCGGTGGCATCATACAACACCCGTTGATAGAGAGAAAATATCGAACGACACGTTCGTGGTACCGCATGTGCTGCCGATTGCGCATCTCGCGGATTTGGAAGAGGAGCATTTCGGCCCCGTCCTGCATTTCATTAGCTATAAGGCGAAAGAATTACCGAAAGTAATCGAGCAAATCAATGATTCGGGCTATGGCCTCACCTTCGGGCTACATACGCGCCTCAGAGGCGGGATGGACGAAATTCTGAGCGCCGTACATGTTGGCAATCGCTATGTGAACCGCTCGATGATTGGCGCGGTGGTCGGCGTGCAGCCCTTTGGCGGCGAGGGTCTCTCAGGCACCGGCCCCAAAGCGGGCGGCCCTTACTATCTCCTCCGCTTCGCCCATGAGCGCACCACGACCATTAACACGGCGGCAATCGGCGGAAACGTGGAGTTGCTGAGCTGATACAAAATCAGAGGGTTTTAAGAATTGCGCACAAAATTATGCACATTACGCATTAAAAATCGTGACAAGCGTTAACGGATTTTTTATTTCTCTAAATTAATAATAATGAAGTGGTGGTGTTTGCCCCCTTCAAGACGGTAGCCCTGGACAGACTACTTAATACGAATCCTGAACGCTTTCAGACCATAGTCTTTGGCGTAGATTATTCTTCCGTCTTTGGTCGTAATCCAAGGACGAAATATATACACAGCTTTCGCCATATATAACCTCACTAGTTAGAATCACGAGACAAGTCTCGCTACCCGACGGAACCCCATGTCCCATCGCCGCCAAAACGGAACCATTGGGAATCAGGCTTCTAAAAAGCAGAGGCAAACACCACGAACGATGATATGTAGATATTGTTATCTGTCTAGTTGATTAAAAACTTATCCACAGGCCTATGCTGTGTGTTTTTCTTGCGTAGCGCCGAAGCTGCGCGAGCCGCTTGCGGGGGGTTTGGGGGCAAGGCCCCCATCAGCAC
>JBMOEL010000062.1:0-10488 GCA_049314715.1 Rickettsiales bacterium | reverse complement strand
TAGCAAAAAATCCTCCCTCACCTTCACCGCTGAACAAGCGGGTGAAGGCTTTAGTGGCAGCTTCAAACGCTTCACGCCTCACATTACATTCGATAAACAAGCGCTTGATAAAACAGACATTCGTATCACCATTGATATGGCATCTGTTCATGTAGACGGTGAAGATCGTAACGGTGAAATCAGTAAACCAGAATGGCTTGATAGTGCGAAGTTCGCCACGGCAACCTTCGTCGCTACGAAAACTATTGCCACAAAAAATGGCTATCGCGCTGAGGGACAATTAACCCTTAAAGGCATCATCAAACCACTTGCGCTCGATTTCGCACTGAGTGAAGGAAACGGCATCACCACCGCGAATGGAACTGCAACGCTTAATCGCCGCGATTTCAATGTCGGTGTCGGCAGTGATTGGGAAAGCGACCAATGGGTCGCCTTCCCTGTTGATGTGCAGTTTACGATTGTAGCAACACCGAAGCCTTAAGCCGCGGCTTTATACTCAACCTTCTCTGCTGCTAGCGCCGCTTGATACGCAGGGCGACCGCTAATACGCTTGAGGTACGCTTTGGTTTTTGCACCCAAGTTAATCGGCTGCACTAAATACCCACCCCAATTTGCAATCACGGTAATAAGAATATCCGCCACCGTTATTTCCTTGCCCGCAATATAGTCTTGCGTGGCGAGTACCGACTCAACCTCATCCCAGTATTTTTGTACCATCTGCGTTGCCGTCGTATAGAGCGGATCCGTCGCCGCCTTCTCACCCAGCTTACCTTTCAAGAAGAACAAACGGCTATAGGCAGGGTGCAGCGTGCTGTTTGCAAATGCCAACCATTCTTGTGCTTTCGCACGCTCCCACCCCGAAGCAGGTAGTAGTGGGCTTTTATGTGTCTCGGCAATGTAGGTTAAAATCGCCGCACCTTCGCGCAGCACCTTTCCATCCACCACGAGCACAGGAACTGCACCACGCGGATTAAGTTTTAAGTACTCAGGATTACGTGGGTTAGCGTGAATATGTTCAGCAATCAATTCAGCCTTCTGGCCGACTTCGTTAAGTAACACATGCACGGCCATCGAGCATGTTCCAGGCGCGTAGTAAAGTTGATAGGTCATAAAATCCTCCTTGGTTAACGTTAAGCAGCTTGAGCGTTAAGAAATGGATAATCCGTATAGCCCTTTTCCGCACCACCATAGAACGTCGCGCGGTTATAAGGGTTAAGCGCTGCACCACTTGAAATGCGCTCCGGCAAATCAGGGTTGGCAATGAAGATTCGGCCAAATGCCACCGCATCCACCTGCCCGCTTTCTACGGCCTGCTTCGCATTTTCAGGGGTATAGCCACCGGCGGAAATAAATACGCCCTTAAAATGCGCACGGAATAATTGTGACGTTGAAGGTGCATCTGCATTCACTGCATCACTACCACCCGCCGAGGTCGCACGTGGCTCAATCAGGTGCGCATAAGCAATGCCACGCGCAGAAAGTTGGTCGAGCACATACGAAAATAACGCCACAGGGTCACTATCACTCATATCGCTGAAGGTTCCGTAAGGCGACAAGCGCACGCCCACGCGCCCCTTGCCCCATACAGCAACCACGGCATCCACCACTTCAAGCAACAGGCGCGCACGGTTTTCAATCGAACCACCATATGCATCCGTGCGTTTATTGGTACCATCTTGCAAAAACTGGTCGAGCAGATAACCATTCGCGCTATGCACTTCTACGCCATCAAATCCTGCTTCTTTTGAATTTGCGGCAGCCTTGCGATAATCTTCTACAATACCAGCAAGCTCTGCAGTTTCCAATGCACGCGGCGTTTCATAGGGAACCTGCTTCCATTCCGCCGTGAAGGTTTTACCAGTTGGCGCAATCGCCGAAGCAGATACTGGTACGTCACCATTCGGCTGGAATGAAGAGTGCGAAATACGGCCCACATGCCATAGCTGCAAAAAGATTTTGCCGCCCTGCTCATGCACCGCATCCGTCACCAGTTTCCAACCCTCCACCTGCTCGGGCGAATAAATACCAGGCGTTGCGGGGTATCCTTGACCCTGCGGTGAAATCTGTGTTGCCTCACTAATAATCAACCCCGCACTCGCGCGCTGCGCGTAATATTCTGCATTCAAGGCATGGGGAATATTGCCAGGCTGTTTCGCACGCATGCGCGTCAGCGGTGCCATAATCACGCGGTTTTGAAGAGTGATATCACCAACGTTCAAGCTGTCAAAAATGGTTGTCATAAGGCTTCTCCCTGTAATGCAGGGAACGTTAATCCGATTCGCCGAAGATACAACAACTGGCTTCGAAATGGACAGTGAGGTTTTAGGAAACAATGGTGCCGCTGAAGGGCACCTGAATATTTCGCCTCATCAACGGCTTGTAAGTCGCTTGACGCACTTTTTTTTCAAATCTTTAGACAAAAAACACGCTTGTTTGCATAATTAACAAATTGCGGTTATTTCTTAATTATGGAATGGAAACCCTTTACGCTTGATAATGTCATCTATGATTTGAGCCACCTCGACCCCTTCAATCTATCAATCACGATTCCTCCAAAGAAAGATAAGCCTGAGCAATCATATTTGCTCAAAGTGAACTTCGGATTACACTGTTTCTCAAGAAAATCAAAAAAGGGAGAAAGTATACCACGCAAGCTTGCTTACTCTGATAGCAGAGAAACGAGAATCTTTGACATGGATCGCTACGAGCAATCCAAATTGCTTCCTGACATTGTGAAGAGGATTGCTTCACAAAAATGCTTCCAAGATGGGCACGGAAAATTCTACGTAGTGAAAATAGTAGATGCGGACGGCGTGCAGCGTTACTACTCGGTATTTTTTGCACTATCTAAAGCGGGTAAAGGCAGCGCACTAAATCTATTTATCATAACCGCTCACATGCGTGACATAATGCCCTACGCGCACAAACTTAAACCAATAAGGTTCGATGTGCTCGTCTATAATACTAAAACAAAGAAGGCTATAAAGCCTGCCAGACAAAAAACAAAAGGCCCCGCAAGGAGCCTTTTAAATCGGACGCTTCTTGAATATTCCACTCTTGGGTGTGAACCATTTCTGGCGAGCTGTTGCTGAAAGTCCGTCTCTGCAACGATCTAAGTATAGCCCTACTGCGCTATACACGCAAGAGGAAATAAGCGAAAAAGGTTATTAACTGTCATTCTGTAAAAACAATTTTTTGCATAATATTTCGGCACACTCAACGCGATAAAATCGCACATGCCATTGAAATACAATAATAAAAATAAATGGTGCCGCCTATAGGATTCGAACCTACGACCCCATCATTACGAATGACGTGCTCTACCAACTGAGCTAAGGCGGCAACCTGCGGGGGTTCATAATGAAACCCCGCCAGAAAGCCAAGCACTTTATTTCGCCGCTTTGTTTAATACGCTGTGGCGCATCCCGTAGAAGATATAAATCAGCGCGCCGCCAAGGAAGAATAGCTTGAGCTGCACGAAGGTGCTCCAAGGCATTTGCGCAATGAGATAGCCGCAAAGCGCAATCCCCGCGAGCGGCACGAAAGGCTTCAATGGGGTGCTATAGGGGCGCTCAAGCGTTGGCTCCTTGTAGTGCAAATAAAGTACGCACAGGCACACCATTGCAAACGCGCAGAGCGTTCCAAGTGACACGAGGTCACCCAGCTCGTTAATCGGCATGGTACCCGCTGCCACTGCAACAATCGCACCAACCAGCAACGTATTGAGATACGGTGTCTGAAACTTTGGGTGTACCTTAGCAATGAACTGCGGCAGTAGCCCATCTTTTGCCATAGTGTAGAAAATCCGCGTCTGGCCATACAGCAGCACGAGCATCACCGAGCTGAGCCCCATGATCGCACCAATTTTGATAATGAACGAGAACCAGCCAAGGCCAATCGCATCCACCGCAACAGCAATCGGGTCAGGCACGTTCAATTGGCTGTAATGCACGACACCCGTCAGAACG
Organism: Rickettsiales bacterium; assembly: GCA_049314715.1. Classification (GTDB taxonomy): domain Bacteria; phylum Pseudomonadota; class Alphaproteobacteria; order Rickettsiales; family UBA3002; genus JAFLDD01. Next base: position 6,520 of record JBMOEL010000062.1, on the reverse strand, counting down.
AGCGCAACCATAATATAAATAATGGTGCAAACAACCAGCGAGCCGATAATACCAAACGGCATATCTTTTTGTGGGTCTTTGGCCTCCGCCGCCGCGGTAGAAACTGCTTCAAATCCTACATAGGCGAAGAAGATGATGGAAGCCGCGCGCAGCACCCCATCAAAACCGTATTTACCGGGCCCTTCATTCTCTGGCATGAACGGCACCCAATTATCCGTATTCACGAAGAATGCGCCAATCCCGATAAATGCAAGAATAACCGTCACCTTAACCAACACGATGAAGTTATTGACGTTCGCGGATTCTTTCACACCCAGTACCAACAGAAGGCTAACCGCTGATACACCAATGACTGCAGGCAAGTTAACAATAGCAGGCGCTTGCGTTCCGTCAGCCAAGGTAATCATCGTACCCGTCGCCGCGGTATAAAGCGGGTCCAGCACCACACCGAGCGTTTTTAAGAAGCTCACCACATAGCCAGACCAGCCCACCGCCACCGTTGAAGCGGCCAGACCATATTCAAGAACCAATAACCACCCCATAGTCCACGCAAAAACCTCACCAAGCGTCACATAGGTATAGGTATAGGCACTGCCAGAAACGGGCAATACCGAGGCCAACTCCGCATAGCACAGACCCGCAAACGCGCAGGCCATACCCGCAAAAATGAACGAAAGAATAATCGCAGGGCCAGCATGCTGCGCAGCGGCAGTGCCCGTCATCACGAAAATCCCCGCACCGATGATGCAGCCAATACCAAGCGATACGAGGTTCCATTTACCAAGCGTCCGCTTGAGCGAATGGCTTTTTGCCTCGCCCTGAATTTGCGAAATCGATTTACGTGCGAGCATTTTATTGAGCATGAGATGCCTCGTGTAAGAGATTGAAAGTCCAAGGCTTAGCAGCCTATGTAATCAGATACAAGTACTTGTCTCGCACCTGCAATATCCTTTGTGCGAGGGAACGCTTCGTTCCCTCGTGACTCCCTCCGCCGCAAGCGGCTCGCGCAGCTGCGGCGCTACGCTTTCTTACTTTCCCTCTCCCTACAGGGAGAGGGTTGCGAAGTCTTAAATGAGCACGGCGAATTTAGACGAAGCTGGGTGAGGGTGCAGCTACGCCGCGCGTAGCGAGCTGAGCAGACCATTGACCTTGTCACTCAGCAACTCAAGCTGCTCATGCACCAAACTGCACGCTCTAAGCATATCGCGTGACGCGTCACCCGCCTGCACCGACGTATCGGAAACACTCTCCGTGGTTTCCGCAAGCTGGTTAGTATAGCCCGCCGCCTCGCGGATATTATTGGCGATACCGCGTGTCGAAGCGTCCTGCTCCTCCACCGCGGCAGCAATAACCGTGGCAATATCATTAATCTGGCGCACCGACTCGGTAATCTCAACAATCGAGCTCACCGTTGATTTCGTCTCCCCCTGAATGCCCGAAACAATCTCAGCAATCTGGTCGGTTGCTTTTGCGGTTTGCGTCGCCAGTGTTTTGACTTCCGATGCCACCACCGAGAACCCCTTACCCGCTTCGCCTGCACGCGCTGCCTCAATCGTCGCATTGAGGGCAAGCAGGTTAATCTGTGCGGCAATTGAGCGTACAATTTCAATCACATCACCGATTTTCGCCGCGCCATCGGCGAGTGCCTGAATCGCCGTGCTGGCATTTTGTGCCTTCTCAACAGCCACTTGTGTAATCTGTGACGACTTGGAAACCTGGCGGCTAATCTCTTCAATCGAGCTGGAAAGCTCCTGAGCCGCTGTGCTCACGCTACCAACATTGCTCGAGGTTTGATTCGCAATCGAGAACAACTCTTTCACGCGCGATGCGACCTTGCCCGAAGAATCCGCCACGAGTCGGCTCGCTGTATCAAGCTGTCCCGCCGATTCGTCCAAACGATTGGTGATCGCCTTCACCGACTGGTCCATCGTATTCGCTAAATCATTGAGCAACTGCTTGCGATCATGCTCGGCTTTCAAGCGCGCTTCTTCTTGTGCTTTCTCCAGCTTGCGCAAGTTGACTGCATTCTCTTGGAAAATCTTTACCTTGCGTGCCATGCTACCAATCTGGTCGCTGCTATTCACATACGGCACTTCAATTTCCAAACGCCCTTCAGTCAAATCCCGCATGCGCTCAGCGAGATTGGTAATGCGCTTAGTCGTATTGCGGTGAATATACCACCCCACCAGCGCATTCACGACAATCGCCGCCACAATTTGTTTGTACAAATCAATTTTGAAAATATGGGCAGCTTCATGGCCAAAATCCTCCACCACATGCACATACGATCTCACCGCAAAGGCAATCCCCACCAGTGATAAGAACAGCAGCGAGAATTGAAGCTTAGTAGAAAGCGAAGAGAGGAATCGGTATGGTTTTTTTGTGCTCATAAAGCCCTGCATGACGTGGTGTGTGTAAATTGAACAGGCTTAGTATATAACGTTACTCGCTATTGCACCGCAACTAAAATTTAATTTTGTATCTTTTTTAGCTTGGCTAGCGCGATGCGCTTTAGCTCAGCCTCGCCCGCCTTGGGGTCGCCCACAATACTTACTTCTTTTCCGCTCACCATATCAATCGCCGAAACCTTCACGTAATTGCCTATACGGACAAATTCAAAGGCGACTTCTTCACTATTCTTGGTCATCGGCGAATTCTTCTTCCACAGGCAGCCGCTCAATAATCAACTCCGTGAGCTGATTCCCTTTTTTCTCAGCCACCGTAAAACGCGTGCCACTAAATTCGAACACCGCGTGCTTATCAGGAATCACACGGGCATAGTGCAGCACCAAACCCGCAAGCGTCGCGGCGTGGTCTTCGGGCAAATCCCAATCCATTTGGCGGTTCAAATCACGCACGGGCAAACGGCCCGCCACACGGTAGGCATTCTCGCCGTAAGGAATCACCTCCGCCATCTCAAGCGGGTCATGCTCATCGTCAATCTCACCAACGATTTCTTCCAAAATATCCTCAAGCGTCACGATACCTTTCCATGCACCATATTCATCCACCACACAGGCGAAATGCTTACGCTTGCTACGAAAGGCACCAAGTTGATTAGCAAGATTGGTCGTCTCCGGCACGAACCAAGGCTTATGCGCGATACGGCGAATCATTTCACGCGTAATACCAATGCGCTGCTCGCGAATCAGCCGCAGCAAGTCCTTCATATGCAAAATACCAATGATATTATCCGGATCGTCTTTCCAAAGCGGAATCCGACTATGGTTAATCGCAATCGATGCATTGATGATTTCTTCAGGCTCTAACCCGAAATCAATCATGTCCACTTCCGAGCGGTGAATCATGATTTGCCCCAGCGTGCGGTGGTCTAGGTCCAAAATACTACCTAGCATATCGCGGTCATCTTTTTCCACTTCACCTTCACTATGATGCAATTCTATGGCTCCACGAATCGCGTCATGTGCGGTGCTCATGGATTTAGCCTTGGTTACATCAAGTCCGACCAGTCGCAGCAAATTACGTACGAGCCACTGCACAGTAACCGTTACGGGATAGAGCAACTTAAAGATAAACATCAACATAGGCGACAATAACATTGCCGCACGCTCACTATGGTGAATCGCGATTGTTTTTGGTGCCACTTCACCAAAAATCAGAACCACAATGGTCATAATCACCGTGGCGTAGAGCGGACCAAATTCTTCACCAAAAAACTTGATGCAAATAACAGTACCAAGCGACGCAGCGCCAATATTCACAATGTTATTACCAAGCAGAATCGTACCAATCAGCGCATCTTTTTTGTCACGCAATTTAATGACAAGCGCAGCACGCTTCACACCTTCTTGCATGAGCGCAAACATCCGCGCGCGCGAAATAGCGGTCAGTGCGGTTTCAGAGCACGAGAAAAACGCAGAAAAACACAAGCAGATAAAAATCAGAATAAGTTCAAACGTTAGCTGGTCCATATTATGCTACAAACTCCTTCACTACTTCTAATGCCAATGTTGGGTCTACGTCTTTTTCCACGCGTGCTTTGCCAAGCGCATCGAGCACAATAAATGTTAGTGCGCCATTTTCGGCTTTTTTGTCCGAGGCGAAGTGCGACGCGATACGCGCAGCATCCCAATCTGGGCGAATATCTTTGGGTGTCGCAGCCATTCCCAACGCCTTCAAATGCGTCGTGAGTTTCTCTTCCAGCCCATCTACTTTCAGCCCAAGTTTTTGCGATAAGCGCAGCCCCATCACCATACCAATCGCTACCGCCTCGCCATGCAGCAACGTGCCATCATAGCCGCATTCCGCTTCGAGCGCATGGCCGAATGTATGACCGAAATTGAGTAGAGCACGCCCTGCCGATTCCTGCTCGTCCGCACCCACGACCTGCGCTTTCATCTCACAACAAGCAGCCACCGCGCGGGTCAAATACTCCACATTTCCTGCAAGCAATGCCTCGCCATGACGCTCACACCACGCAAAGAAATCCGCATTCATGATGAGGCCATATTTCAAAATCTCAGCGTAACCAGCGCGCAGTTCACGTGGCGGCAAACTCTTCAGTGTCGCCACATCCGCCAACACGATTTTCGGTTGATAAAAACTACCTACCAAATTTTTACCGGCCTTCGTATTAATGCCCGTTTTACCACCCACCGAGCTATCCACCTGCGCTAGCAATGTCGTCGGCACTTGAATGAAGTCCACACCACGCAATAAGATACTTGCGGCAAACCCGACCAAATCCCCAATCACTCCGCCACCCAGTGCAATAAGTGTCGTCTTGCGGTCGGGCTTCAGCGCCAACAGCGCATTCATCAGCGTTTCTAACTGTGCAAAAGATTTGCTTTGCTCACCACCCACTAACGTCACAACATCAGCACGGATCGCCCGCGCGCTAAGGCTCGCCAACAAGGAATCTGCGTATTTTTTCACCGCACTATCCGCGACCACAATCACGCGAGGCGCACGCAGTAACGGTGCGATAGATTCCGCAGCGTTTGCCAGCAACCCTTCACCCACGAGAATCTCGTAGGCGCGCTCGCGAAGCGGCACGGTTACTTTTGTTATAGTCATGCACTTACCTCTGCATTATCGAGCGCCTCAATCACTGCCTTCACCACATTCTCATGCGGGCCTTTGCCTGAATCCACCGCAATATCCGCCTGCGCATAAATGGGGTAACGCTCATCCATCAATTTATCTAGAATCGCACGCTTATCGCCCGTTTCGAGTAATGGGCGGTGCCCACGGCGCGACACGCGCTCCAGCAGCACATCCAAATCCGCCTTAAGCCAAACGGATGTCGCATCACGCTTAATCAGTTCGCGTACCTGCGGCTGCATCCACGCACCACCACCTGTCGCCAGCACCAGCGGCTCGCCATGTAGTAATCGCGCAATCACGCGCTGTTCAAGGTCGCGAAAAATCGGCTCGCCATACATGGCGAATATGTCCGAAATACTACAGCCCGCTGCTTCAACAATCTCATCGTCCGAATCCACGAACCTCCAGCCAATTTCTTTAGCGAGGCGGTGGCCAACGCTGGATTTCCCCGCCCCCATCAAACCAATCAGCACCAATGTGCGCGAACGCCACGGTGCAGCTAACCGCACAGGTTTTGTCGTGTGTAACTCTGGTGAGGCACTTGTCATGGGTCCACAAGCTATATAGAATGCTCGTAGTTCGCAACTCACTAATTTTGTCATTCCCGAGCTAGTCGAGCCCAATTTCTAATTGGGAGCGAGACTTCATCGGGAATCTAGATTCCCGCTTTCGCGGGAATGACAGGAAAGGAAACTCATGAAAAAACTACTCCTTGCCGTGCCTGTACTCATTATTCTCATCCTTGCCGCCGCAATGTTTATCACGCCGAGCGTCACACCAACGACGGTCGAGGTCGACGTGCCGCTTAGCTCGCTACAGAAATAAGAATGATTGTTCGCCCGACCATCCCCTCCGAATGGCTGGCTTTCAAAGAATCCTTCATGGAAATGCTGTTGACCGAGAAAGGCTCGGCGCTCAACACGCTCACTTCCTATAGCCGCGATCTGGACGATTTCTTTATGGACGCCGCCAAGCACGGCTGGCTCATGCCAAGCGTCACCCATCAAAACATCAGCGCGTATCTTGCAACTCTTACCGCACGGGGGATGGAGCCTTCGACCTTGGCCCGCAAACGCTCAGCGCTGAATCAATGGTTCCGCTTTCTGGTGCGCGAACAGGTGCGTGCCGACAATCCTGTGGCGCTGACCAGCGCCCCCAAGCGCAATCGCCCGCTGCCCAATGTGCTGACCGAAACAGAAATCAATGCACTGCTGGATGCAGCGCGTGCCGACACCTCGCCCGAGGGAATTCGCCTACTCGCATTGTTAGAGTTAATGTACGCCTCCGGCATGCGGGTGAGCGAACTGGTGACACTCACCACCCGACACATCGAGCGCGACGCGAGTAAAAAAGGTACGGTGCAGCCCTATTTCATGATTAAGGGCAAGGGCGGCAAAGAGCGCCTCGTGCCGCTCCACCCCCGCGCCATTGGCGCGATGGAAGCCTATATGGC
>JBMOEL010000061.1:0-10787 GCA_049314715.1 Rickettsiales bacterium | reverse complement strand
TAAGGCACCGCTTGTATCATGCGCTGGCGTGTCGCCGCAGCAAGCGTATCATATTTGGATAAGACAAGACCGCGCTTCATAGCGCCGTGCCCTGATGCAGCAGGAACACAGAAGCTGTAAAATCACGCATAAGCCAGTCTCGCGTCACACCGATGCTGGTGACGTCACGCACTACCCCTTCACGACTGCACATTGTCGGCATTTCATTCACCCCACGCATCGATGACGCAGAATACACACAAATCCTATCGTTGCAAATAGCGCCATGAAGAGGCAATAGTGAAGGCACCATGCAGCTTGCCTCCAAATTTTTTGCGGATATCGTGAAGTCCGTCGGCTCCAGCGGCGTCCAACTTGTCATCATGATGGTGACAACGCCGCTGATGACCCGCCTCTATGACCCTGCTGACTATACCTCCTTCGGTATCATCAATTTGATGGCAACCGTCATTATCGGTATCGGCATGATGTCCATGGCTAATGTCTATCCCATGGAAAAAGACCCTGAACGCCGCACGGAATTATTGCAAACCATGTCACTGGTGGTGACCATACTTGCGCTGCTTTCTGCACTAGCCGCGTTCATCATGGCTATCGTCGGAACGCTAGATTTGGATCCCTTGACCTTAGCACTTCTGCCAATACTCGTCTTCAGTTTTGGCACCCGTCAAACCATGGTAAGCGTGGCTACCCAACATGCGAATTTCACGAGCTTAGCCGTTGGCCAAATTGCCGAGCCCATTACCGCACGCAGCGGCTCGATTGCGCTAGGCGCGTTATTTAGCAGCAATCCTGTTTTCATTCTCGCCTCGGTTGCAGCAGGTCACCTCGTCACGGCCCTAACCGTTATCAAAATGGCGGTAAATCAATCATGGCGTGACTGGCGCACCTTGCTTACCAACCGCCCACACCCGCTGACGGTCATTAAGCGCTATAGTGATTTTGCGATTTTTAATACGCCCTCACACCAAGCGCTGCCGTTGGTGATGCTAGCAATTCAGATCCTTATCGCTAGTTTCTTTACCCATGATATGGCAGGGCATTATATTCTCGCTGTATCGATTCTAACCCTGCCGGCAAGCGTCATTGGTCTAGCCAGCGCACCTGTCATTTACCGTAAATTTATTGACATAGAGCATACGAATCCGGATGGGCTTGCGCGATATTTATGGCGCGCAATCGTTTTTTATCTCGTCTCAGGCACACTGATTTTAAGCCCGATTTTCTTTTTTGGTGAAGAGATTTTCGGGTTTGTGTTTGGCAAAGTGTGGGTACATGCGGGTGAAATCGCCAGTATTCTAAGTATTCCTTTTGTTGGCGGATTTACCCTCATGGGTGTCGTATCTATTTTCAGCGTTACGCGCCGCATGAAGATGCATTTCTTTCTGGAAGTTATCACCTGCGCATTCATGTTGATTGTGATTATGTTAAGTTTCAGAAAAATCGATTTTGATACGGCAATGTTCTATCTCGCCATCATTTGGAGCATACGTAATATCATGCTACTAAGCGGATGCATGATGGCGGCAAATCGTCATGCCCATCCCACGGTACAGGTATCGTGAGTTATGCGGTATGCGCTCATCATTGCAGCCTACTCGCCACCCATTAACGCTGCGGAGTCGATTCAAATCGGTCGGCTGCTCGAAGCGCTCGACACGCGTATTGCGGGCCGCTTAATCACCGTAGAACCCGTCACAACCGGTTGGACTCCGCGCGATGCGTCGCTGCAAAAAACATTGCAGCATATTGACCGTTATTATCTTACCCTGCCACTACATCGCCTTGCACAACGCATCATCGCGTCGCAGCCCATGAGGCGGTTTAATGTACCAGATATTCTGCGTTGGATGATTGGTAGAAGCGATGAAATCATCCGTAACCTTCCCCAAAAACCAGACGTGATTTATTCTAGGTCCTATCCCATGAGTGCCGCGCTCTTAAGTGCAAAACTCCAAGAGAAACTAGGTATTCCATGGGTTATGCATCTGAGTGACCCATGGGTTGATAACCCCTATCGTTTGGCGCATCCAAAAGAAATTGGCATGGAAGCAGACTGCTTCCATCGCGCCAACCATATTACGCTGACCACGCAAGCTCAGGCCGATTTTTATCGCAAGAAATATCCTGAGCACGCTACAAAAATCAGTGTTTCACCGAATATAATGCCCGATGCTACACCAGCATCTCCGCCCAACCCATCATCACATGATGTGCTCAACATGGTGTATGCGGGCAATCTCTATGGCGACCGCTCACCAGAACCGTTACTACGTGCGCTCGTCTTGCTTGAGCCTGCTGAGCGCCGCAAATTACACGTCACATTCTATGGCAATTGCCAATTTCCCGAACGGTTACGAGCTATGCCAGAGACCATCACCTATCGCGGTGCGGTGCCTTATGCTGAAGTCATGCGCGCGCAAGCGGATGCAGACATTCTTCTGACCATTGAACCTGAAAATCAGCACCCGCTTGCCAGTGCATTTCTGCCCTCCAAAGTGCCAGAAGCGCTAGCACTTCGTAAACCGCTGCTCGCCATCACTCCTTCTGGCAGCGCGACGGAATCCATTTGCAATGAGGGGTATGGTTGGGCCATTGCACCCACGCGCCCCGAAGCAATTGCTGCTCGCCTTCGCGCATTGATTGCGTCGCACCCAACGCAGTCACCACCGCCACCTGCGCGTTATGCTGCATCGCATGTTGCGGAAGAATTGCTGCAGATTTTTAACCAACTGGTAGCCCGATGAGCACACGCATTCTCATGGAAGGCTATTATGGGAAAGGCAATTTCGGCGACGATGTGCTCATGCTCGCAACCTATCATTTACTGCGTCGCGCCGCGCCAAATGCTACCATCAGTATTGTCATCGGCGATACGCAAGATGACTATCCACGCAGTCTATTACAAGGGATTGAGATAGAACGGCCCGACCGCTACGCACAGTATGATATAATTGTACATGGCGGCGGTGGCGTATTCTTTGATTTTGCACAATATGGAATAGTGTGCCGTACCCTCGAATTGCTGGCACGACTCATCGGGTTCAACAGCGTCGTACAATTAGAACGCGCCGTGCGCTCCATCACAGGTTTGCGCCGTATCCGCGGCAAGCGACGTATCGGGCTAGGTATCGGGGTTGGCACCTTTAGCAAAGGCTCGCCACGCATGCTGCGCAGTCTTCCCATTCTCGCCGAATATGATGCATTATGGCTGCGCGATGCTGAAAGCGTCACTAATTTAGAGCCGTTTACATCCGTGATGAATGCAGCATTGATCAACGGCTCAGACCTTGCATTTATGAGTGACGATTGGCTTCCGCCATCTACTAAAAAACCTATATCTGCTAAACCAAGACTAGGTATCGCTCTGCGCGACTGGAAAGGCATGGAATATGCGCAGCTTCGTACCAAGCTCGCTGCATTGGCACAAGACTGTACGCTTACGGGCTTTATTTTTGATGTCGCTCATGATCCTATGATGCGCGAAGTGCTTGCCCCCTACCCGACTCATATTTGGCAACCAAGAACCATGCATATTCACGAATTTGCTGCACAGATTGCTGCGCAAGATGGTTTGATTACCAGCCGTGCCCATGGCGCGATATGTGGCGCGTGTTTAAGTGTGCCGTCTGTCATACTCGACATTGAACCCAAAATGAAACACGTGCACGCGATGCTTCCCCATTGCACCCAGCTTATTGATAAGCATGCACCATGGGAATCTGCGATTACCACGATGCTCGCGCTTCCTCGCGAGCGCATTATAGAGGATGTTGCGCGTAACCGTGCCGCCTCTCACGCAGCATGGGAACAGATGAAACGGTGGTTTGCATGAAAGTCCTGATGCTCACCACCCAATTAGGCTATGGCGGGGCGGAGACGTCCTTCATTCGTCTTGCAAATCTTTTAGCAGAATCCATGGAAGTCAACGTGGCATTATTCACCGCCAACTATGCAGGCGCATATGCCGACACACATGCGCCACTTCATGCGCCTATCGTATTAATCGATAGCCCAAACAGGTCTTTACGTATCATGCGCTGGATACGTAGAATCCGTAAACTGCGAAAACTCAAGCAGCAGCATGATGTCACCATTAGTTTTCTCTCCGGCCCAAATCTGGTGAACGTGCTGACAGGTCGCAATGCGCGCAGTATTGTCTCACTGCGCGGCTCGCGTGTTTATGACCCCGTAGGCTCACGCACACAACGTTGGATATTCCAACACATTATTGACCCAATCATCTTCTTTCGGGCGGGTGCTATCGTGCCTGTATCGCATGGATTGCGTCACGAAATACCCAGCTACGCACATCATAAAATCCATGTGATTCCACCGTTTATAGATCCCTCGTCCATTGCTGAACGCCTCAATCAATCTCTGCCGGATAACTATGCAGCACTGACAGGACAAAAAGTGATTGTTGCCGTAGGACGCCTATCCATCGAGAAAGGCGTGCACCATCTCATCCGAATCTTTGCCGCACTGAGCAGCCGTCAATCGGGAGTTAAGCTACTACTCGTGGGTGACGGACCCATGCTGCAAGCGCTACGCAGGCAATGCAGTGATAGCGGCATCGCAACAGACGATTTCTCGCCAGCGAAAAACGCCGTCATCTTTACAGGTTATCAAAAAAACGTGCTGCCATTCTTAGCACTTGGACGCGTGCTGGCACTCACTTCCGCAACAGAGGGTTTCCCGAATGTACTGCTGGAGGCGATGGCCGCAGGCGTGCCTATCGTCGCGGCGGATACACCATGGGGTGCACGCGCGATTTTGCGAAAGAGTGACCAAACTAAAGGCCCCCACCCTACACATGAACCCACCACTACTGAGTACGGCACGTTAATGCCGCGGATTGATGAGGTAGCCTATGAAACCATGTGGATAGAGACACTTGAGCGCGCATTACACCAACCCTATCACCCCGATTGCCGCGACCGTATTCATGATTTCAGCCTTGCGACGATTGGCAAATCATGGAAGCAATTGGTAGAAATGATAGGCAAAGCATGAAATATCGCAGTGAGATTGATGGTCTGCGTGCACTGGCTGTTCTGCCAGTCATACTGTTTCACGCTGGGTTTAGCGCTGTTAGCGGTGGATTTTTAGGTGTTGATATCTTCTTCGTTATCTCCGGTTACTTAATTACCAGCATCATTTTGGATGATATAGCGCACGGCAAATTCTCCATCGCCCGATTCTATGAACGCCGTGCACGGCGTATTTTACCTGCACTATTTTGTGTGCTGCTAGTAACTATCGTCGGCGCTTTGGCGTGGATGCTTCCCTCGCAATATGAAGTGTTTGCGCGCAGCCTTATTGCGACGATTTTCTTTATTCCCAATCTATTTTTCTGGCGCGAGAGCAGCTATTTCGCAGCCGATGCTGCGCAACAACCGCTCCTGCATACATGGAGCCTCGGTGTTGAGGAGCAATTTTATGTGCTCTTTCCGCTGGCGATTTTATTCGTCTGGCGATTTGGTAAGCGCCCTACAATAGCGTTGCTTATAGTGGCAGGGCTCATCAGCTTTATTCTCTGTGATTACGCGTCACGCATGATGCCAAGCGCCAATTTCTTTTTACTGCCAACCCGCGCATGGGAGCTCATCATCGGCGCATTATGTGCGTTTGCGCATCATCACCATGCACCGCGCAAGCAAAACCTGCTTGGATTGCTTGGCCTTACCCTCATCGCGTTTTCATTGGTGAGCTATGGTGAGCATATGCCCTTACCATCAGCCTACACACTGCTACCTGTTGTGGGCACAGCACTCATCATTCTTTTTGCTACCGCAGATAGTTGGGTTGGCCGTGTACTTTCGTTGCGCCCCATTGTTGCGATAGGCCTTATAAGCTATAGCGCCTATCTTTGGCATCACCCAATTTTTGCCTTTGCGCGCATCCGTGAAGTACATGCTCCTGACACGCTGACACTGCTTGCGCTTGTTACTTCCGCGCTCGTTCTTGCTGCGTTCACATGGTATTTTATTGAGCAACCTTTTCGCAATAAAGCGCACCGTTATTATGTGAATGGCCGCCGCGCGCTTTGCCTCGCAATTCTGACAGCTATTATCATTCTCGCCGTCGGAATACATGGGCACGTGACCCAAGGCCGTCTGGAAGCGTGGAAACAACATGCCAGTAGCGCGCAGCGTACAGCCTTGATATTGATGCAGCGCGAGCAAGCACGCAGCTTTGAATATGATAATGACGATTGCCGGTTCAATATGAACCAACTGAGTGAGGCCGACGAACCACGCATAGTCGCATGCAGCAAAACCTATGGCGCAGGCACTGCCGTTATCGGCGATTCCCATGCCATGAATCTGTTCCATATTCTGCGTCATAGCGCCCCAGACACACCATTCCTCGTTGGCTTCGCACAAGGCATGTGCCGCCCTTATGAAACACTCAGCACCTGTAATTATACGCCATTTCTCAACATGCTAAAGCGCCATCCATCCCTCTTTTCACAGGTGATTTATGAGCAAGCAGGATGGGAAATGTTGCGCGATTTGCATCATCGCCCTCTCGCGCAAGACATGATTTCCGGATTGCCGCTCAATGCGCGTGTACCGGATTTTACACCAAACCTAGAAAGCATCATCGCCACGCGGGACTATCTTGCCCAACTTGCGCCTTTTGCAACCATTACATGGCTTGGGCCACGCCTTGAGCCAGAAATCTCTGAAAATGTTGTGATTCAGCGTGGCTGTGATTATGCCTTCACGTTGCGGCCCAACCAAGAAGCGGTGTTTCGTGGATTTGATGCTGCGATTCATAACGCGTTGCAGGGTTATCCCGTTCACTATATATCGCAGATAGACCTCATGCAGTTTGATATGAACAAAGATTTTATGCATTGCGATGCGACCTACTGGAAAGACCGCAACCATTATAGCGAAGAAGGCGAGAAGCACTTCGCCACACGCATCACGCTCGATGCCATTATAAGTGATGATTATGAATGATATTGCTCCATATATTCCGTTATTAGTTCGCCGAATTTTCAATCGTCTTGGGCGTCCTTTCGGCATCAATCCCTTTCCGCGCGCCTTTCATTATGCACTTACCGGAAATACGAACACGGAAGCATTTGAACAGATCTATCAGGAAAATCTTTGGGGCTCGTCCTCCAGCTATAGCGGTGTTGGCAGTGAACTTGAAGCCACCAAACACTATCATGCCGCACTTACAAAATTACTGCGCACCTACCAATTCCAATCCTTGTTTGATGCGCCATGCGGTGACCTTCATTGGATGCCGCATGTACTCGCCGATGTTCCACTTCGCTATGAAGGCGGCGATATTTCTCCAGCATTAGTGACGATGCTCGCACAGCGTCATCCCACCTTGGCTGTACGGCAATTTGATATTTGTAGAGATACTTTCCCCAAAGCAGATGTATGGCATTGCCGTGATTGTCTCTTTCACCTGCCCTTTGCCGATATTCGTAAGGCGCTTAGCAATTTTGTCGCCTCCAATATTCCCTATGCGTTACTAACCACCCATCGCGCCCGCTGGCTACATCGTAATCTTGACATACACGGCGCAGGGTTTCGATTTCTTGATCTAGAGCGCGCACCGATTTCACTACCGCGCCCACTGACCTATCTACCTGATTATCGTCTGGGTTATGATTTCCCGCGCTATGTGGGTTTATGGTCGCGTGACATGATTGCACAGGCATTGGCACGAACATGAACACACACGCACCTGTCATCTATGTGTTGGACGCCTCCGTCGCAGTGACGGGAGCATTTACCTCGATACGATCTAGTGTGGAAGCGCTGAAAGATTCCGCCCGTTTTGTATTAGTTCTACCTAAAGGTAGCAGAGTTTCACATAAAGAATGCAGCGCGTTTAGCGATGTAAAATATATACCACTGGTTACATTATCGAAGCGCTTGCCTGCGTTGCTAGGCTACTTGCCCGCATTAATGATAGGATCATGGCAGATTAGGAAATACATGAAGCGGGACGGATCCCAACAGCTACTGCTTAATGATTTTTATCTCATGCATAGTGCCGTATTGCGGGTGTTGGGTTTTCGCGGACGCATCATCACATGGGTACGCTGCGAACCCGAACGCTTCGCAGGATTCCTCGCGCGCCCTATGTTGGCAGTGACATATCTCACCAGTAATACGATTGTCACAGTGTCGCATTTCATACAGGGATTATTGCCCAAACGTTGGAAAGTCGCGGTGCTTCACGATGATTATAGCGCTCAGGTACGCGCTACAAAACCATGGGCTGAAGGTGCCGCAAAAAATTTCCTCTATGTGGGCAATTACATACAAGGCAAAGGGCAAGACATGGCGCTGGAAGCCTTCGCGATTGCTGCGCGCCAAGACCCAAGTCTGCATCTGACCTTTATTGGCGGCGATATGGGACTCGAGAAAAATCGAGCCTATCGTAAGGGGCTCGTCGCGCGTGCGGCGCAATTACATATGGAGCAACAGGTTACCTTCGGTGATTTCGTAGCAGATACCTACCCGCTTCTTGAAACTGCTTATGCTGCACTGAATTGCTCCGTGTCGGAATCCTTCTCGCGCACTGTGCTCGAAGCTTCCGGTGCAGGCGTTGCCGTAATTGCCACCATGTCAGGTGGGCCACAGGAAATCATTCGCGACGAGGAAACGGGCTACCTTATTCCAGTGGGTGATGTCACCGCCTGTGCAGAACGCATAGTGGAACTAGCGCGTGACCCCGCCAAAACAGCGCGCATGGGTGAAGCAGGTGCAAAACATATTGCGCAGCATTTTTCGGCAGCAAAAATCACCACGCAGTTGAAAGAAGTCTTAGGACTGTAATTATAGAGCCTTAGAAATTAAGCCATCTACCGCAGGTGAAACGGTCGCAGTATCACCGTGAATCTTGGGCTGAGGTGCGCCTGCTGGCACAGCCTTAGCAGATATATGATGGAAATTCTCGAGCTTCTCCATGACCTGCGCGTAAAGTTTGGCAAAGCCGGGAGATTTTTCACCCATATGCTCATCCATGCGGGCGCAGACGCGCGCGACTACCTCAGGAATTTTCTCAGCGGGCAACTTAGGTAATTCGTCAAGTAAACGCGCCTGAATCTCGTTCACATCGAGGACCTTTTCGCCATAGGGCAGCACGAGGCGTGTCGGATAAGGCGGTACAGTGAGAATAATATTTCCCACCCCGCCCGAGTAATCGACATATGGTTTTCCGCCTAATACTAGGCGTTTATTTGCGAAACGATCATAAGCTGCAAAACTCTGCGCGAACATCTCAGTCCAAGAACTTACAGTCCAGAATACTTTCTGGCGCAGCTCGCCTAGATAGGTTTTAGGCGGATTATTGGGGTCATAGGTTTCGGCAAATAAGCCCATAATCTTCCCCGTTACCATCCCACACCCGACGAGAAAAGTATTGTTGTCTTCTGTTCTTACTGTCTTAAAGGTTTTGGCAAGATCCCCCTCAAAAAGTGGTTTCCACATCGAGCCTTGATCGCCGTGGAACACGAAACCCTTCCCTTTAAAGAGTGCACGCACTGACGGAAAAATCGCTTTGTAATTGAACATCAGGAAGATTGAGCCCGCAGTGCGCAGACCCACTTCGCCTAAACGTACGGAATTCTTTTGAAGTACACCAAGCGGGCTTCTCTCTTTCTCATGCTCAGCGCGTTCCTTCTCGCTCATGTAGGAGACTTTACGCACATCCTCGGCCGAAATTTGCTGAGCAGTGCCGGGCTGATAGCGGTTGATTTCATCAACAATCACATCATCAAATTTCTTGAGGCCCGCCTTGTCCTCTTCTTTCTGGCCACCAAAGATCCAGTTCACAAAATTAGCTGTAAGATTGAGCACTGCGAAGGCGCCAGTGGAGGGGTCAAAACTGGGTTTGTGTTTACCAGCGTAAAACTCTGGCAGTTTCGTTTTACTAATGCTGTTAGCGGCTGCAAATAACGTCAGCGATTGGCCAACGATACTGGAGCCACCGCGCAGCTTCCAACCTTCCTTCTTGAGGAATTGCAGCAAGCCCTGCTTCTCTGGTTGCGCGGGTTCGAGCACTTGGCCTTGCACACCTAATTTACTGAATAACGCTTCACGCGTATCTTCGCCGCGCGTGACCAGAACAATGCTTTGTGTAACAAGGGTTTGACCTATGGATTGCAATAGCGCCTTCGCGCGATCAACATCCCCTTCTGCAACGGTGAAAAATGCCGTTTTGGTCTGCGCATCGAATTCGACGGCAGCTATCACACGCCCATTAGGCGAGCGATTCACAAATTGCTCGGATTTACCATTCTCCATACCCAAATTATAATACGAAATCAGGGAGATATTTATGACAAGCCTATGACATTTTCATGTCATCAAACCGTCATATATCGCTAAAACCAAAGAAATGGCAGGGGCGACAGGGATTGATATCGGCCTACTGGCCTCCACCCTTCGGGCTGCTCGCTTCGCTCACAGTCCAAAACGCCCACTAGCGTTTTGTGAACGAGATTCTCCCTGAGTACCACATATCACTAAAAAAGCCCCCAAATGGGAGCTTTTTTAGTGGCAGGGGCGACAGGGATCGAACCTGCGACCTACGGTTTTGGAGACCGTCGCTCTACCAGCTGAGCTACACCCCTATATGCCTAAGAAACGTCTGATGCCGCGCTTATAATGAGAGATAACGCGCTTGTCTAGCCAACAAAAAAGCCCACCGTTTCCAGTGGGCTTTTCCTTAGTCTTTGAGCAGTCGCTTACGCAACTACTTTAGCGACGACGCCAGCACCAACGGTACGGCCACCTTCACGA
>JBMOEL010000060.1:0-10885 GCA_049314715.1 Rickettsiales bacterium | reverse complement strand
GCCGGCCTTCCCAGCGCTCGGATTAGAAAACATATAGACGCTAGTGCCAGGGTTGTGTTCATGCACGGGTGCTGCGCCTGAACTACAGGTTAAATACGAAACGCTACTAATATTTTTTGGTAGGCTTTTTGCAAAAGACGAGCCAGTGACGGCATTCGATGAAAATTCAATTGTTACGGACGATTCACTAATACTATTTTGAGAGTTCTGATTACCCTTGTTTAAGCCAAGTACGTAGTCTCCATCCTTATTCACTCCGCCATGAGCATGGACGATTAGCTGCGTATTACCTTTAAGTTCGTTGGCGGCGGAAGTAATCTCTTGGATACTAACTTCTCTCGTACCGTCACCGACAACAGTGACTCTGTATCCCTTAGATGCCGCACTTGTTACATAGAGCCATATATTTTCATTGGTCTCAGGATTTGACGTCCGTGGGCCTCGCACAATAAGTATATTATCTTTCATAAAATCATCCAATATTAAGAGAGATTATAATCAAAACATTAATGTTGTATTAAAAGTTTGCTTTCTAACTTAAAAAAAGCATGAAATATTGATGAAACTGCGCCGTGCCAATTAGTGAAGCGATGATGGCCTGCGTGCTGGCTGACGCCTATCTGGGTTACAAGGCCTTGAAATAGCATCCTAGAAACATATCTCCTTTTCATTCCCGCGTAGGCGGGAGCCGAAGCGAAGCGGAGACAGGCAAAGCCAATCCATGCCCTAACTCTTGGACGTATTAGAGGCATGGCATAGACCCCCGCCTGCGCGGGGGTGACAGAAAAATAGGGTAAGACAATGGCAAAAGCAGCAAAAAAGACCACTGAACCACAAGCAGAACACCATACGTTTGATGCCGAGATTGCGCGCGTATTGCACTTGATGATTCATGCGCTTTATACGAACCGCGATATTTTTCTGCGTGAGCTGATTTCCAACGCGTCTGACGCGTGTGACAAGTTGCGCTATGAAGCCGCGCAGAATGATGGGCTAATCAAGGATAATCCTGAGTTAAAGATTCACCTTAGCTTTGATGAGAAAGCAAAAACTATCACGATTGAAGATACTGGCATTGGCATGAATCGTGAGGACTTGATTGCCAATCTCGGCACCATCGCCAAATCAGGCACGCGTGAGTTCTTCGAACAAATTGAAAAAAACAAGGACACTAATCTCATCGGCCAATTTGGTGTGGGCTTTTATTCCGCCTTCATGGTGGCCGACAAAGTCACCGTTACCACCCGCAAGGCGGGCGAAGATGATGCGTGGGCCTGGGAATCAGAAGGGCTTGGTTCATACAGTATTATGCCTGCTTCTACGCGCGCTAGGGGAACAACAATTATCCTTCACCTGAAAGGTGATGCGAAAGAATATCTCGATAAGCACAAGCTTGGCTTCATCACCAAAACCTACTCTGACCATGTATCATTCCCGATTACGCTGACGGACGAGGAAGGTGTCACCCAAACTCTCAATGACGGTTCAGCGATTTGGACGCGGAATAAAAGTGATGTGAGTGAAGAGCAGTATCAAGAATTTTACCGTCATGTGGCGCATAGCCCTGAAAAACCATGGATGGTGCTGCACAATAAAGCCGAGGGAAAAGTAGAATATACGAACTTGCTGTTCATCCCAGGCATGAAGCCGTTTGATCTGTTCCACCCCGAACGCAAACGACGCGTGAAGCTTTACGTAAAGCGCGTATTCATTACCGACGAAGGCGTAGACCTTGTTCCCGCCTATATGCGCTTTTTGCGTGGTGTGATTGATTCATCAGATTTGCCGCTGAATATCAGCCGCGAAACGCTACAGAAAAATGCCGTTCTCACGAAAATCCGTGAATCTATCACGTCGCGTGTGTTGGCGGATCTTAAAAAGCGCGCGGAAAAAGAGCCAGAAGAGTACACGAAGTTCTGGAATAATTTCGGACCAGTACTGAAAGAAGGTTTGTGTGAAGCCACTGAGCCGCGTGATAAAATCTTGGATGCATGTAGATTCCATTCAACGCATGGCGATGCGATGACATCACTTGCCGACTATAAGTCGCGTATGAAGTCCGACCAGGAGGCGATTTATTATATCACGGGTGATTCGCTCAAAGCCTTGCAAAGCAGCCCACAAATTGAGGGCTTCAAAGCACGTGGTATCGAGGTGCTATTACTCACTGACCATGTCGATGATTTCTGGACAAATGTGACGCTGAAATACGGCGAGACACCGTTCAAATCCGTGTTGCGTGCAGGCAAGGATTTCGAAAATAAAGAAGAGAAGGCAAAAGATAGCGAAGCGATTACCTCGCTGATTGATGCGATGAAAAAACTCTATGGCGAGGAGGTGCGTGACGTACGCACCACGCAGCGTTTGGCTGACAGCCCCGTGTGTTTGGCGATTGGCGAAGGCGATATGGAGTTGCGTATGGAGCGTTTCTTGGCCGAGCATAACCAGCTGCCAAAACGCATGCCAAAAATTCTCGAGGTAAACCCCAATCACCCACTGATTCAGAAGCTGGCAGAGGGGCATGACGAGGATAGTTTATGGCTGCTGCTTGACCAAGCGCGCATCGCGGAAGGTGAGTCGGTGAGTGACATTGCGGCGTTTACTAAGCGATTGAATGCGAAGCTTTTAGGTTAAAATCGCTGCAACGCACAGTCATTTACGATTTTTTAATACATCCATGCTAAGACTCATAGGTAACAATAACAACGTATGAGGTCATTATGGCTGTTCACCCAGCGAAAAAAACAAAGACCTCGGCAATCAAGCGACTCTGGAAAAACAAAGCGAAACGCGGCTTGCGCAAAGGCAAGCAAGCGTTGGAGCATCTCGTCACCATCCAACAGCTCAAAGACGAGTTGGAAATTCTCAGTAATTATTCGACTGATACCGTCTATCGTCTCGACTATGAAACCATGCATTATAGTTATGTCAGCCCGAATGCGACGAAGCTGCTGGGCTACACGCCCAATGAGCTGAAACACATGAACGTGCGTACGCTGATTATCGAAACGCGCCTCATTGATGGGGGCGTGAAACAAGTAGAAAGCTATGCTGGGCTTGAGCTGATGCGCAAGAATCGCGAAGTACAAAAATGGCAGGCGGATTATTTGATGCGCACCAAAGATGGCCGTAAAATCTGGGTGTCGGACATTTCCTATCCATGGCACGATAAGAATGGCAAGCTGCTTGGCTCCGTAGGAAGCTTGCGCGATATCACCGACCGTATCTATGCCGAAGAACAACTCAAAGAAGCGGTGCATGAATTAGTCAGCCGCGACGCGCTCACAGGTCTACCGCTGCGTAAACAATTTTTTGCGAAGCTTGAAGACGAAGTAAAACGCACGCGCCGCAGCGGTAAAGACGCTGCGCTGCTGATGATTGATATTGATAAGTTTGCGGCGCTCAACCAGCAACACACCGAACCATTTGGTGATTTTGTATTGCAGGAACTCACCAAGCTCATTCTCTCCTGCCTGCGCGAAACGGATATGGCGGCGCGTGTTGCGGGCGAGGAGTTTGCCATTGTGCTTCCCGATACGAGTGTGGAGGGCGCTTATTGGGTGGCCGAACGCATTCGCACCACGGTGAATAACCACCATTTCACCTCGCGCCATAGCGTGCATCCAGTTCAAGTGACGCTATCGATTGGTGTGGCGACTAGCCGCGAAACGCAAGAGCAGGACGCAGGCATGTTGCTCTCACTGGCAGACAATCGAATGGTGCAGGCCAAGCAAAAAGGCCGCAACCAAGTGGTGACGGGTGAATTTGTTGAGCAGTCGGGCGTAATTCATTAAACGAAAAAACGCCTAAGCTGGCTGATCGGGGAACATTTCCGTTTCTAAAATAGAAATCTGGTCGCGCATGCGAAGCTTTTGCTTCTTGAGTTGCGCTAAACGGAACTCATTGTCGGTGCCGACGAGTTGTGAAATTTCGCTATCGAGTTTACGGTGTTGTTCGCGTAGCTCATCGAGCTGCTTGAGAATCACGACGTCGTCATTCATAGGTACTTGCCATTGCATTAACATGTTGTTGCCTTACCGAGCTGTTATTACGTGTTTTTATAATTGAGAGTCGGAAAGTAGCACAAAAAATAGGCAGTTCCAACCGCTTTTGCGGATTATGTGGATAGTGCGGTTCAGCAATCCGTTTAGCCTATGACGCCATCTTTTTGAATTATAAGAGATTTTAAGGCGTCTGAGGCTTGCATTCGTGCCTTGTTTGGGCGCTGTAATTCAAGGATTCTAAGGGCAGTTCCAGCCCCACATTGAACCAACAAGGCATCATCGAGCACAGTACCCGTGGGTTTAGTCGTACCACTATAAGGCTCAACCTTCGCGCTAAATAGTTTGATGACTTCATCATGGATGATGGTCGTTGCTGCGGGCGATGGGCACAGTCCACGAATCTGATTCAAAATATTTTGCGCGGATTGTGACCAATCAATTTTCTGGTCTTCCTTAGTAATTTTTTGCGCGTAGGTGACGCTGTCTTCAGATTGAGGGGTTGGAGTGAGTGATTGAAGTGCATTCAGAACTTCCAACGTCATGCGCGCGCCCATCTGTGCCATCGCGTCATGTAAATCACCTGCGTTGAAATGTTCGGGAATCGCGAATGCCTCGCGCGCTAATACGGGGCCGGTATCCAACCCCGCTTCCATCTGCATGATGCAACAATCGGTCGTGGTATCACCCGCCATGATGGTGCGTTGAATCGGTGCAGCACCGCGCCAGCGTGGTAATGCGGAAGGGTGGATGTTGATACAGCCATGCTTTGGCGCATCCAAAATTGCTTGCGGCAATAACAAACCATAAGCCGCGACCACAGCGACATCTGCACCCACAGCTGCAAACTCCGCCTGTGCTTCGGGTGATTTCAGACTGGTGGGCGTGAAAACAGGTATGGAATATTGCTCTGCTAAAAGATGAATAGGTGACTTAGTCACCTTCTGCCCACGACCCGCAGGGCGTGGTGGCTGCGAATAGACCGCGATCACCTGATGTTCCGACGCGATGAGTGATTGCAGTGTCGGCACTGCAAATTGCGGCGTGCCCATAAAAACTACGCGGCGTGCGATCATTATTTTTGCTTCTGTGCCTGCGACTTCATCGCACATTGCTGGCGGGCACTCGTATAGCGAATATCTTTCTCAATCGTATTTTTTGCCGAGATTTCGAGGAATTCACGATGCGTCATCGATTGCATCAGCGTGGTAATCACACAACGGCATGGCGCAAGAAGTTCAGTGTTTCCTTGCGTACAGGAAATCAAGAACAGTGGCACGGTATTGGCAGGCCATGCGTCTGCGACGACGGGCTGTGTAGGCGAAGCAGGTGCAGCAGGCGATGCAGGAACTTTCGCCGCACCAGTTTGCTGAACACTGGTGATGGCTTCTTTGGGAAAATTAGCGGCAGGGTCCGCCGTTTGTGCGAACGCAGAAGATGCTATCAACAAGAGTGGTAAAATAAAGCGCATGGGCAGAGGTTAGCGTGAACCCAACTACTTGTCATCCTCGAAAAATTTTCAGGAGAAAATTTTATCGGGGATCCAGACTCCAAAAACGCAAGGAGGCGTTTTTGGAAATTATAAATCCAGAATTTTCTCCTGAAAATTCTGGAGATGGATTGGCTCAGTTTTAAGTTGGCGATATTGAATCGCCTCCCTACGCTGCGCTACGGGTCCCCTATAATTTTGTCTCCTGACAAAATTCGGGGAATGACGATAATCACAGTGCAGCGTTATCCTCTTTCGGATGCGGCATATCGCTAATCATCCCAAGCTTCTTGAGCTTGGTGAGCTTCTTTACAATCATGTCGCGCTTTAGTTTCGACAGGTGGTCGGTGAAAACGATACCATTCGTGTGGTCAATTTCGTGCTGCAAGCAGGTGGCAAGCAATCCGCCCGCATCGATTTCCTGTTGCGTACCTTTTTCATCAAGGTAGCGCACACGCACCGTATCAGGGCGCTCGACCTCAGCAAATTGGTCTGGAAATGACAAACAGCCTTCCAGAAATTTACGCGGCGTTTCGTCTTTCGTTACAATTTCCGCGTTAATGAACACACGCGGGTCATTGCCGCCTTCACGCTGCGCCACATCAATCACAATCACTTTTTTGTGAACGCCAACTTGCACCGCCGCTAGACCAAGCCCGTCATTCGCATACATCGTCTCGAACATGTCTTTGACAAATGCGCGCACGCCGTCATCCACCACCGGCACATTCACGGAAGGAATATGCAAGCGCGGGTCAGGCTCAATCACGAGTGGTAAGATAGTCATGAGGGTTATGTATGCCTAAAATACCATAAATGCAAGAAGCTCTGCGTAGCGCCGAAGCTGCGCGAGCCGCTTGCGGCGGGGGTTCGAGGGGGTAAGACCCCCTACAATTAAAGCGCGGCTTTAAGGCGTGCTAAGGCTTCGCTTTTACCCAAAATGGCAATGGCATCTGGAATATCGGGGCCGCTCATGCTGCCCACAATCGCTGCGCGCATGGGGGGCATGACCTCGCCTAGTTTCTTGCCATTCACCTCAGCCACGGCGGTAATCGCCGCTTTGATGGCTGCGGCGTTCCATTCTGCCAATGCTTCGAGTGCGCCAATCATCATCGGTAAGTTCGCTTTGCCTTTATCGAGCGTCGCTTGCGCCTTTTCGTCATAGGCCGTTGGGCGTTCGAGGTAGAATTTCACGGCATCTTTTAATTCAATGAGCGTGCTAGCTTTGGACTTTACGCTATCCAGCGCCGCTGACCATTGCGCTTCCATACCCAGAAGCTGCGCAAGTTCTGTACCAGACTTGGCGCGCATATAATGCGCATTCACATGGTTGAGTTTCGCAAAATCAAGGCGCGATGGCGATTGACCAATACCTTCGATGGTGAACCATTCAACGGCTTGCGTGTCGGAAATGATTTCATCATCACCATGGCTCCAGCCCAAGCGCAGCAGGTAATTGCGCATGGCCTCGGGCAAATAGCCCATGCCCGCATAGTCGCCAATGGCCGTTGCGCCGTGACGTTTCGAAAGTTTTGCACCGTCTGGCCCGTGAATGAGTGGGATATGCGCCCATGCGGGAACGTCCCAACCCATGGCTTGATAAATCACCATTTGCCGTCCGGCATTATTGAGATGGTCATCGCCGCGAATAATATGGGTGATACCCATATCATGGTCGTCCACCACCACGGCATGCATGTAGGTGGGTGTGCCGTCGGAACGCAATATCACAAAATCATCGAGCACATCGGCACCGAAGGTTACATCACCCTGTACGAGGTCTTTCACAATCACTTCGCCTGTCAGAGGCGCTTTAATGCGAATGCTGGGCATCACGCCCGCAACGCTGTCGGTGCGCTCTCTCCATTTGCGGTCATATTTGAAAATCTCGCCTTTAGCTTCGGCAGCGGCGCGTTGCTCTGCCAGTTCTTCGGGTGTGGTGTAGCAATAATAAGCCGCACCTTTCTTCACGAGTTCCTCGGCCACCTCGCGGTGGCGTGCCGCACGTGCCATTTGGTAGACAATCTCGCCGTCCCAGCGTACGCCCATCCAATCCAACCCTTCGATAAGGGCTTGTTTTGCCGCATCGGTCGAACGCGCAACATCTGTATCTTCGATGCGCAGTTTGAACTGGCCGCCATGGTGGCGCGCGAACAAGTAGTTGAACAACGCCGTACGCGCACCGCCAATATGGAGGTAGCCAGTAGGCGAGGGAGCAAATCTGGTGATGACTGTCATGGTATTCCTCTTTATGTCATTCCTGCGTACGCAGGAATCCGAATCTTGCATCAGATTCCAGCTTTCGCTGGAATGACGGATGTTGTAGCTAACAAACACTATGTATACACGCAAGGAGTTACTGGCCAAGATACTTATGGATTGGCATGCCGACGAAGGGCGAGGGCTACTTACGCCGCTATGGTTTATTGCGGGGATCGCGCTCTATTTCGCGCTACCGAGCGAGCCTGATTATGCCCCGTATTTCCTGCTAGTCGCGGCAATCGCTTGGGTTCTCACCAAACGCGCGCGAGCCGTGAGCAGCCCCTTTTTATTGCTCATGATTGGGCTTTCATGGGCAACATTCTACACCGCGCAGATTGAGCATCGCATGTTAGAGCGTTCCATTACGCCGCGCCCTGTCACAGGGGTGATTGATGAAATGGAGCCAACGGCCAAAGGCGTTCGCATCACCTTGTCACAGGTCACGATTGTGGGGCTGAACCCTGAGCAAACGCCGCGCCGCATTCGCGTTGCGATGCGCGGTGAGTTGCCTGAACTCATGATAGGCGATCATGTGAAGCTAAACGCAGGCATGTTGCCACCGATGGGCCCCGCTATGCCGCATAGCTTCGACTTCGCGCGCTATTTCTTTTTCCGCGATATTGGCGCAGTGGGCTATGGGCTAAACCCCATTACCGTCACCAAACACGCAACCGACGGCGAGGGGTGGAATGCCATGTGGGCGCGCTGGCGCCATGCGCTGACGCAAAACATCATGCATACGTTACCAACGCCGCATAATGGCATCGCCGCAGGCTTGATTACGGGTGAAGATGCGGCGATTCCGCCCGAAGTGCATGACCAATTATGGGCCGCAAACCTATTGCATGTGATTGCGATTTCCGGCGCGCATATGGTGGTGATTTCAGGCATTGCATTTATTGGTCTACGCTTACTGTTTCTGGCTATTCCATCGTTTGGCCAGCGCCCAATTGCTAAGCAAATCGCTGCTGCCTTCACGCTTGTCGCGCTCACGGCTTATTTGTTGATTACGGGTATGATGCTCTCGGCCACGCGCGCCTATATCATGATGGCGCTCGTGCTGGGCGCAGTCATCTTGGCGCGTAATGTGCAGCCCATGCGCTCGCTGATTTTAGCGGCAGTGTTGATGCTCGTGTTTGACCCCTCCGATTTGCTGGAGCCAGGGTTCCAACTGAGTTTCGCCGCAACGATGGCGATTATCGCTTTTGTCTTTTCGCGTGATCTGAGCGAGCAGACAACATGGCGCACACCACTTAAATATTTCGGTTGGTTGTTGATGGTGAGTATTGTGGCTGAGGCATCCACTGCGCCGCTTGTCGTGCATCAATTTAATACACTGTCGCCTTATGGCGTACTGGCGAATACGATATTAAGCCCAGTCGTTGCCATCATCATTATGCCCATGGTGGCGCTCTATTTCTTGCTGTTACCGATTGGGCTTGAATCCATCGCGCTACATATCATGTGGGTGGGGATTGAGGGGATGTTGCGCGTCGCCGCCTATGTATCGCAGCTTCCGCACGCGCTTGTGTTTGTCAAAGCAATCCCGAATTGGGGGGCAGCGCTTTTTGCTTTCGGGCTGGCGTGGACTTGTATTCTTTCCACGCGCATCCGCTATGCGGGTTTCATGGTGATGCTACTAGGTATTGCCAGTGTAGTAACCGTGCGCTTGCCCGATATGCTCATTGCCAGCGGTCTCAATCAGATCACCCTGCGTAGTGATGGAAATTATCACCTTGTGCGAGGGCGCGCGCAGTCGCTTGTGCCAGAGCTTTGGGCGAATGGTACAGGCACTGGCCAGTATCTTGCCTATACTCCTAAGCTTGCGCCTGATTGGCGTTGCGATAATTTGGGGTGCATTTCCTTCGGGCGCATTGCGTTGCCCATGAGTGATTTAGCGTTGCTGGAAGATTGTAAAAAATCGGACGTGATTGTGATGAAGTATAGCGCAAAATGTTTGAACAATGCGCGCATTATCGAAACCTATAAAATGAATGGCGTGATAGGTGTGTGGTTAGATAATACACTACGCATCGAAACCAGTCGCGACTGGCAGGGCAATCGTCCGTGGGCGAATTAGTCAGCGATGAGTTTTTCCGTAGCGGCCGTGACGTCAGCTTGGCGCATCAGCGATTCGCCAATCAAGAAGCAGTGAATATCCGCCGCGCGCATTTTAGCAATATCGTCGCGCGTGAAAATGCCGCTTTCGCATACGGGCGTGTAACCCGCAGGAATCAAAGGGCGCAGCTTTAGTGAGGTTGCGATATCGACCTGAAGTGTTTTGAGTGAGCGGTTATTGACACCCAGTAGTTTCGATTTCAGTTTTAATGCGCGGTGAAGCTCTTCTTCGTCATGCACTTCTACGAGCACATCCATTTTTAAAGCATGTGCAGCGGCTTCCAACTCTTGCGCTTGTGCATCCGAAAGTGCAGCCATAATCAGCAAAATGCAGTCTGCACCCAAGGCGCGGGATTCCGTGATTTGGTAGGGGTCAACCATGAAATCCTTGCGCAATACAGGTAAATTCACCACCTCGCGTGCTTCTTTCAGATATTCGTCGTGCCCTTGAAAATACGGCTCATCCGTGAGTACGGAAAGGCAGGTCGCGCCGCCTAGTTCATAGAAGTTCGCGAGTTCTGGTGGGTTGAAATCTTCACGAATCACCCCTTTGCTGGGCGATGCCTTTTTGATTTCTGCAATCAGGGCGACGCGGTCGCCTGCGATTCGTTTTTTAATGGCGTCATGAAATCCACGCGTGGCTGATTGCTGTGCGGCCAGCTCTTCGAGCACGCGTAATGGTGCAATCGCTTTACGTTTGGCAACATGCTCACGCTTCACATCACAAATTTCTTGCAGCTTACTCATGGCTTACCTTCTTCAGTCGCTCCAGTATCGCCATTGCGCGGCCAGAATCAATAGCCTCGGCGGCAAGTGTCGCGGCACTTTTCAAATCATCGGCAATATCCGCTACCATCAACAGCGCAGCACTGTTTAGCAATACAGCATCACGATAGGCTCCCGCAGCGCCTTCGAGAAGTGCATTGAGTGCAGAGGCGTTATGCGCAGCGTCACCACCCGCCAGCGCATCGGGTGCATGATATTGCAAGCCAGCATCCAGCGGGGTGATGGTGTG
>JBMOEL010000059.1:0-11122 GCA_049314715.1 Rickettsiales bacterium | reverse complement strand
TGATGAACCTAACCTACGCCTACAAACATCAAACGATGCTGGACACACAAGGTAATGTCGTACCCCAAGCCAATTTCCCGCTGCCTAAATTAATTTACTTGCTCGGTCATGACCTGATTGATACGCGCAACCCAGAAACAACATTAGCCTATATCGAGATTGCAAATCGTCATGGAATGGAAGCGGTGAAAGAGATGCAAACTGGGTTGGCTCAAGGTAAAACGCTGGAACAGTTTCTGGAAAAATATCCTATCCCAACTCTGATAACATCCT
The DNA here is from genome assembly GCA_049314715.1 of Rickettsiales bacterium. GTDB lineage: Bacteria > Pseudomonadota > Alphaproteobacteria > Rickettsiales > UBA3002 > JAFLDD01. Next base: position 10,849 of record JBMOEL010000059.1, on the reverse strand, counting down.
CTGCAGTAAACGCACCCTTGAACGAGCCAATCAATAGCATTACCCAAGTCAATCATGCGGACCGAGCGTTCGATAAACCTGCTACTACTATTTCTAGTGAACGTGCGATTAGCGAGCATGCGCTAGCGTCATTACAGACGGCACAGGCCGCTGTCTAATTACTCGGTTATCCGCAAATTACTCACCGTTGTTAGAATAGAATTAAATGTTGCTGTCAAAGTGGCAGCATCTGGTGCCACAAAGAAATATTGTCCCTCGTTGGTGCCGGGTGCGCCGGTTGCGCAACTACTCATTAAACTTCTTACCTGAGCGTTAGTAGAGACTGTACTACCAAATGCAATTGTGAAGACGACAATACCCTGACTCTTAAAATCAGCACAATTTTGTAAGGTTTGATTGTCGGAGGATTGCGTGTTGTTCACGCCGTCCGTTAACCACACCACCGTACGAATCACTTCTGGACGCATAGACTGCACAAATCCAGCCTGACTTGCCGCAAAACCAAACGCAATACCGCTGTTAGTACCGCCCACGTCCTCCATCAGATTCACCTCAGCAAGAACTGCCGCTCTATCAGGCGTCAAAGCGAGTGTATCAGCACCATCACCAGGAGGCACAAAACTATCATAGGGCACCAGAGCAATACGATTAAGCGTATTACCATCGGGTAATAAGTTGGTCGCAATGCTTGTTGCTGAATTTCTGAGTGCGGCAATGCGTGTCTGGCCACCACCCGCATCGGCAAACCCCATGGACCCTGAATTATCCAATATCATAATCAGATCATAATTATTACCCGTCGTGGTCGAACTGCTGGCGATGCGGCTACGTCCTGTACTCACCACGCTATCAATCCCGATTAGCCCAACAAAACGGGTAGGGACATTCGCTGTAGCAGTAACGAGTATATCACCGCTCGCAACCGAAACGGTTGGATTAGGGCGGTCTACCCCCATATATCCATTCGGAAAGTTCAGGGCGAAATAGCGCCGCCCAGCCGCTTCTTTTTGCGCCTGTGTTGCATCACTTGGCATCGTGGCGGCAGCAACAGCGCCTGCGTCAGACGCTTGTTGAAGTTTGGAGCGCACCAGTTGCTGACGCCCCAAATCAATTGCCGCACCCGACACAGCAGTCAGCGTCAAAATCATCAAACCCGCGATAATCAAAACACTGCCTTCGTTACACCGTAAAAAACGTTTCATAATCCTCATGGACATAATGGTGCAGTGATACATATTAACGAACCTATCAAACTCCAATTGCCGTTGTTACAGCGGTATAGACCACACCCTTCTGGTCCGCCGTCCCACCCGCGCTGCGTGCCCCCGCTACGCACACATTCGCAGGGCATGACACCTGACAAGCTACCAATATCACATTCACCAGGAGCACAACCACCGCCGCCGCCGCTTGAGCTGCCACCACCAGGTCCAGCCGAACAATCCGTGCAGCCAAATGAAGGAGGCAAGCAGTTTAATACGCCATTGCGTGGATGCAGAAATACTCGGCGCACTTGTGTCGCGGGTTCAATCGCAAAATCAAAAATCCCCGTCAGCACATCCGATAGGAACGGCTCATAAGAAAAGAATACTTCCACCACAATCATATTCTCATCATTCATCATCGTCACCAATTCGGACGAAATCGATGCTGGAAATGTCGCACTGCTATTTTGCACACTTGCATTAATCGAGGCTGGCGTGAGTCCGTTGACGATAGACGTAGTTTCGCCATTCGACAGTGTACCACCACCTGCATATTGCCATAAAATACGGTTATTCACTCCGCAACGCTGGAGGGAGGTGACAATCACAGATTGACGGGCTTGGTCCTCAAACGGACGCAGCAAGCTATCGTAGGTGCCAAGCGTTGCCGTAAGCGTTGCTTCGCTTAATGCTCCTGCTCCATCCGGCGGTGATTGTGCCACCGCATCGGCAATCGCATAGCCAGCCTTATCAATTTTCTGTGTAATCAGCACATAACGCGTCAACTCCGCACCGCCAAGAACCAGCAGTAGAACCAATGGCAATACGAATACAAACTCGATGAGCGCAACACCCTGCTGATGATGATAGAATCTACGAAATAATGACAACATCAAAATGGCTCGTTTTTTACAATGGTATTGGCCGTGATGAGAAATACACCATTCTGACCAAAAAAGCGACTCATCAATGGCAACTGCACGCGCCATGGATAGAGCACGCGTACCTCAACAACATCTCCCGCATTACCAAGACTGACCAATGCATCCGCACCTTGATAACCGGGAATATTATTCACTTCTTCAAAAATGAGTGGCGGGTCACAGGGGCCACCCAAGCGCGGCGGATCATCCATACAAATATCGGGTGAAGCTGAGGTGCCGCCACTTACCACCGTCGAAGCGGAAATCTGTAATTGGTTGGCATTGATAAGACCCTTGAGTTTCTGGCGAAGATGCGTGCGTACATATTCAACACGGTCACCGCTGGTTGTTGCCTTACCAAGGCTTGCCTCACGCGCAGTCGCCGCTACGGCGCTTTCAATTGCGACTTGGTGAAAGCCAATGAGTCCAAATTCAATAATCGCCATAAGTAAGAGAAAAAACACAGGCGCGACAAGCGCAAACTCAATAAGCGTTGCCCCAGCATTATCGATGCGTCGTAGCTTCATGCCGCACATATTAGCAGAAATTGACCCCCAATGCGCGGATTTTTTGCTCATAGGCCGAACTGTCTAGGGCGCGGCACATTCGCGTCGCGATTCACATAAACATGCATTAACAAACCACACGCCGCCAAGGTACTGATGAGGAATGAACCGCCGTAAGATAAAAATGGTAACGGCACACCCACCACGGGAATCATGCCCATCACCATCGCCATATTGATGAAGATATGCACGAACAGCATAGCCCCAACACCCGCCGCAATGAGGCGACCATAGGAATGGCGGCAATTACGCATGAGCAGCAGCGCAAATGCCAATAACACCGCATAAAGTCCTAATAATACAAATGACCCAAAGAAACCAAACTCCTCCGCCAGCATGGTAAAGATAAAGTCCGTTTGTTTTTCGGGTAAGAAGTCGAGCTGACCTTGCGAACCATGCAGCAACCCCTTGCCGATAAACCCACCAGAACCAATCGCAATCTTGGATTGGATAATGTTATAACCCGCACCAAGCGGGTCGCTCGCGGGGTCAAGGAATGTCATCACACGCCGCTTTTGATAATCATGCAGCAAACTATAGGCGACAGGCAATGCAGCAGCGGCAGCGGCAATCACGCTTGCAAAATAATACCAGCGAATCCCCGCCATGAAACACATCGAGAATGCAATAAACGCCACAATCGTCGCAGTGCCCAAGTTGGGTTGTTTCAAAATGAGTGCGACAGGCATGAGCACTAAAAATGCGGGTAGCATTAACACTAACAGATGGCGCGTTCCCTCAAGCGTTGCACCATGAAAATAGCGCGCCAGAGCCAGAATAACACCAAGTTTCATCAACTCGGATGGCTGCAAATTAAACACGCCTAGGCTTACCCAGCGCTGCGCCCCCATACCAATAAAACCAATCGCCTCAACGATAATGAGCAGCGCCAAACACCCTGCATAAACAAGGTAGGAAAGCTGCAATAAGCGCTGAGTAGGCATCACCACCAATGCAGCAAACACACCAAAACCAATCACCATGCGTATGGCTTGTGGCACAGCGAAAACGCGCCATTCCCCGCCAGCCGCCGAATACTGCATCATCAAGCCAATCGCACATAATGCAAAAATCACCAGCATGATTGGCCCGTTCACATCACGCAACCGCCGCCCCATCCTACGCCACTGATGTGCGGAAATCATGTAAACCACTCCATCGTCTTTTGCATGATGTCTTTTGCTACTGGTGCCGCCGCCGAAGCACCACCACCACCATGCTCAATCAGCACCGCGCAGCAATATTGCGGGTCGTGAGTTGGGCCGTAGCCAACAAATAATCCATGATGGCGATATTTCCACGGCAAGGTATTTTGATTGAGACCACGAATCACGATGCGCCTCACTTGTGACGTTCCCGTCTTACCACCATAGCGATAGGCCTCTTCACGAATACCACTTGCATAGGCGGTGCCCGTCGGCGCATTGGTCACCATATCCATACCTTCTTGGGCAAGCTTTAGGAACGCTTCATCAATCTCGATGAATCCATCGTCACGCACCTTCACTTCTTCGGTCAATCGCGGCAGAATTTTTTTGCCGCCATTCGCCATACGCGCAATCATCACCGCTAATTGCAATGGCGTGGTCAACACATCACCCTGACCGATCGAGCTATTGATGGTCTCACCAGGATTCCAACCGCCACGACCAATACGCGCCTTCCATTCCGGTGTAGGAATAATCCCAGCCTTCTCGCTCATCAAGCCCAGTTCAGTTGATTCACCCAAGCCCAAATCATGCGCCATTTTAGCAATCGCTTCAATGCCCGCCGCCTTGCCAACTGTGTAGAAAAACGTGTCGCAGGATTGTGCGATCGCGCTTTTATAATCCATCGTACCGTGGCCTTCAGGCTTCCAACAATTAAAGCGGTGATTGCCTAAAAAGAAATGCCCTGGGCAATGTACCGTCGTGCGCGCAGTGATTTTCCCTTCGCGCAATGCTGCGAGACCGACCAACATTTTGAAGGTCGAACCGGGCGGGTATTGGCCTGTAATGGCTTTATTCATAAGCGGAATACGCTCATTCGCATTAAGCGCTTTCCAATAGCCTTCTTTAATGCCTTTACTAAACTCATTCGGGTCAAAAGCAGGCATCGAAACCAGCGCCAAAATATCGCCTGTGTGGACATGCATCACAACCACTGCGCCCGCCTGATCACCCAAACGCTGCACGATGAATTCTTGCAGACGACTATCCACCGTCAGCTTCAGTGCACCACCCGCAATCGGCTCTTCTTTCTTCAGTTCGCGAATTGGCTGGCCGAGTGCATTGACCTCGATGTGGCGTGTACCCGCCGTGCCGCGCAAGCGCTCTTCAAACAAATACTCAATACCGTTTTTGCCGATTTTCATATCCGGCAGGCGCAGCAGTGGGTGATCGCGATTATCGCGTTCCGACACTTTACCAACATAGCCCAGCAAATGCGCTGCATGGTCAGCAAACGGGTAATTACGCCACTGGCCTTCCTCAATCGCCACACCGGGTAATTCAGGCAAATGAAACTCTACCTTCGCCATCTGTTCCCATGGCAACTGCTCTGCTAGCAGTAGTGGGCCAGCAGGTCTGCGCGGTGGAATCTGCTCAAGCACGCGCTTAGTTTGTGCCTCGTCCCACGCGAGTAACGCCGCCAAGCGAACAAGGGTTTTGCGCGCCTGTTTAGGTTGGTCGCGGTCAATATAGAGGCGGTAGCTAATATCATTGCCCGCCATCACCACGCCCATACGATCCGTAATGACACCACGCGGCGGGATAATCAGCTGCACCTTGATGCGATTACCTTCTGCTTCAGTTTTCAGCTCGTCGCCTTTGATGAATTGTAAGTAATAAAGCCGTGATAATAGCGCGGCGCCCGCAGCGGCCTGAATGCCACCAAACACCACGGTGCGACGATTAAGCATCTGAAGCTGATTGTGCGAACGTGCCATAATAAACGTTCTAATCCCTGATGAAGAGTGGAGCAAGCAGCACTCCAAAGTTATTCGAGATTCAGTAGAATCGAGTCAGCCATGAGCCCGCAACGCGGCGCGCAGGACTAGTCAGGATGAAGATGTCCGAAGCATTACATATTCAGCGAAGCGGTGGAAGCAACCTGAGGATAGGAATCAATAACAGGTGAAGTGCGGGGTAAAATAGAATCGTCCAGAAGGTTTCGCTGAGAACGGGAACGATTGGCAACCACCCACGCATCACCCACGACATGAGTAGCCATAATACTAGCATATATGTCGAGCTGAGCAGCGCGATTTGCAGCCACAATAGACGAAAATTTTGTAGGTTCAAACGTCGTGCATAGCGCGTGATTGCTGCGCAAAATACCATCAATAGCAAGGCCTGTGTCCCCAGCGCCGTACCCGTCACGATGTCTTGTACAATCCCCAACATAAATACGAACCACAAGGGCCACGCCCGTGGATAATGCATGACCCAAAAACAGCATAGCAGTAAGGCCATATGCGGAAATAGATCATAGCCCTCAATCAGCGAGGGTAAGGCGCCAGTAAGTACTAGGAGGATACCAAACAGCGCTGGCAGTGTGTGTCGTAATTGATCGGAAAAAGAGCGCGACCCAATCGCCATATTAGTTCGCGTGTTGCTGCACAATACGCACGTATTCCGCACGGTCCACAGGGCGCATTGGCTTCACCATCACGGTGCGGTCTTGAATACTAAATACCGTTCCCACCATGATATTGGCGGGCATCAAGCCACCTTCTTCGGTGGTCAAGACCACGTCACCTACTTGGGTTTTAGATTGTGGTGACAGGAATGCCAAACGCAGCAATTCACCACTCGTTCCCACAATAATCGCACGTTCACGACTCGTCGCCGTCACCACTGGGATACGCGACGATGCGTCGCTGACAAGCAGTACACGTGACGTATGATCACCCGCATCCATCACTCGGCCAATGAGACCGTGGGAATCAACCACTGCCTGATAAGGCTTCAACCCATCATCTTTACCGGCATTAATCATCACTTGCTGTGCAAATGCACCGCCAATGTGTCCTGTGATTTTGGCACTGACATAGGTTGCGCGCTCAACAGGCTGATACTGCATCATTTGGCGCAATGCTTCATTCTCGGCCTTGAGCGACATCGCCACCGATTGCCAGTGACGCAGCGTATCATTTTCGCTTTTCAGCAGTTGATTGGCGTGATGGGCATTCCATACGCCACTCACCGTATTCAATAATCCATGCCATGCCTCAATCGGCTTCGCCATCACTTCCAATACGGGGGCGACCTGATTCAACACAGCCATGCGCGCATTGACGAGTGAGCTATGCTGCGAACGCGATAATGCGACAAAGGTGAGCGCAGTGATGAACAAAACGATAATCAGCCCCCGCGACACCAACAAAGTGGTGGAGGACGTTGTGCGAACAGATGTCTCGCGCCAGCGCGCCATACGTGTGTCTCTCTAAGATAAGGAGCTTGGATTCACTATGCGCCTAGTCACCGCATGATGACAAGCAAAAATCGCTAAACCCTGCTGATGAGGCGCGATATTTCACTCGGCGCATCAAATTCATCGCCATTAAAATCAATGAACATCTGCGTTTGACGGGTAAAATCAACGTTGGGATATTCACGCTCAATTTGCGACAACAACGAGCGGATACTGCCCAGAAACATTGTGTTGCTCGCCACCACATCGCGCATCACTTCAATATGCATTTCGACATTATAACTCGCCGTACCGCGCCCTGCGGGCTGGTTAGGCACAATCCCTTTTACCCCTGCATCCACCACCATATAGTCTTGAGTCAGCGCTGGGCGCGTATTGCCGGGAACCTTACCCGACACACGTTGCGCCAACTCACGATACACATAGGCATCGACCATGCGTTTATCATTCGCATCGAGTAAATCATAAGCCGTAAGCGGTGATGTGTTTTCGTGTTTCATGCATCGCACTTTACACCGCAAGGGTTAAGAAAAGGTAAAAACCACGCAGTTCATATGATTTATGACAGGTAAATGTGACGCACACATATAATCACTTGGTAGCATGTATCACCTGTGTTAAAATCCCATCACGTCAAAATACCTTATGATAGGACATTGGATGCGTTCCTTACGTTCTGCCTTTTCGCTCGTTGAGTTATCAATTGTCCTCGCTATTTTGGGCGTTATGACGGCAGGTGGCTTAAGCATCGGCACCAGCGTGGTCGAACAACAAGCCAACGTCGCCAGCAACACGCAACTTGATAGCATCAACCAAGCCTTGCAGGATTATTTCAAAACCCAACGCCGCTTACCCTGCCCTGCTAACCGCACACTGGCACTGGGTGCCGCAGGCTTTGGTGCTGAAGCAGGTGTGTGTAATACGGGCGGTGCCTTGGCGGGTACGGTTTCCGTCGGCGGCGTACGTATTGGCGCATTACCCGTGCGCGCACTTGGGCTGCGTGACCGCTCGATTGCTGACGAGTTCGGCAATCGTTATATCTATGCTGTCACCGAGCGCCACACGCTCGATACCGACTTTACCAGCACCGCACCCGTCTATCAGGGTATGATTACCATGCTGGACGGCGGCGGTAACACCATCGCCTCAGGCGGTACGAATAGCGGGGTGAGCTATGTGGTCGTATCCACTGGCAATGACGGTAAGGGCGCGCTGCGCTACCAAACCGCTGGCGCAGCCGTTGCCTGCGGTGCCAGCGCAAACTTAGATGTGCAAAACTGTAACGACGACGCGACGTTTCGTGACGCACGCTTCAATAACGGCTCCGTCGCCGCCAGCTTCTTTGACGACTTCGTGCGCTGGATGCCTAAGTTTCGCCTAAGCGCCGTGAGCACAGGCAGCACCAGCACACTCTGGTCAAACGTGGGCGATAACATTCACAGCGTGGGTAATGATGGCAGCACCGCAACGGGTAATGTGGGGATTGGTACGACCAATCCTTTTAGTTTCTTGCATGTTGAACAAGCGGCTCTGAACAATACTGCGTACAAAAATATTCTAACCTTAACCGCACATGAAAATGCTGAATCTGGCTCTGTTGGCGATACAGGCAGCGCTAGTTTTGGTATCAATTTCAGAAGAAACTGGAATGGCGGTAACTATACGAATCTTGCAGGAATTTTTGCCTATGGCGTTGTAAACTGGCGCGGCGGTCTAGCTTTTCGTACCAAAGCGGATACCACCGCAGGTGGTTCCCCCGCTACTACCATGGTCTTAACGCCTGATGGCAACGTCGGTATTGGCACGACAACACCAGGCGTGTCGCGTTTATGGGTACAAAGTAACATCGCGGCCGACTGGGGTGCGCGTTTTTATAACGCCAATGGTACTGGTCTTGGCATTTATTCAGAAGCATCTGCCTATGGATTTTATGGTAAAACCACGGTGGCGGGCAACTGGGCATCGCGCGGAGATTCTCAAGATAACTTGAGTATTGGCGGGCTAGGGGTTGCTAATGCCTATGGTGTGCATGGTATTACTTATCGTCCAGGTGGCTATATTGGTGTTTATGGTGTCGCCGACACTGTGGCCACGGGAAGTTATGGTGTCTATGGTTGGGGTAATGGCAACAACACGTTTGGGGTAAGGGGGCATACGCCAGCTAGCGTTACAGGCGCAATAGGCGTGTTTGCAACCGCTGATAATGCGGCTAGCAACGCGTTTCTGGCGCAGCATAATTCTAGCACACGCTTCTGTTATATTGGTACGGGAACCTACGCTCTCCAATGCGGCACGGCGGACTCGAACTTCCAAGGCAAGGTGGGCATCGAATCGGGCGTTAATGCCTCTTATGGCTTAACGGTAGGCACGAACGTGTTAGCAGCGGGCTTCTTCTCCCCTTCAGACGCGCGGCTTAAAACCGATATTCATCCCGCCTTCGCTGAAAATGCATTAGAACTGTTGCAGGAAATCCATGCGGTGCATTTCACCTGGAAAAAAGACGGGCGCAAAGACATTGGCGTGATTGCGCAAGAGGTCGAAAAAGTCATGCCTGAAGCCGTAAATGGTAAAGGCGACCAGATCAAACAAGTGGCGTATGATAAACTCATCCTCCCCGTCATTGAGGCAGTGAAAGAACTTTACACAAAATTCCTCGCGCTGGTGGATAGGGTCAGCAAACTAGAGGCGCGAATCGACACATTAGAGAAAGAGAATCAGCAGCTTAAGCAGCGGTTAGATGCGTTGGAAAAGCGCGTTGGGGCAACGAATCAATAACCCATTGCCTTGGTCGGTTATCGCGGTGCAATAGCGTGCGTGCTTGCGAAGTGTTAATTATTAAGATAGTATACGCGTTAACTGATAATAAATTAAGGGGTGGCTAGATTATGGTGTCTCATTGTTCGCGTTACGCGGTTGCATGTTTCTTCTCACTGGCACTTCTTTTCTTTGCTCCACTCTCTCCGGCCAATGCACAGGTTGATGCCTGCACTTGGGTTAACCCCGGTGCCACCCAAACTATCACCGCCCATGGCGTAACCAAGGTTGTCACCAACAATAGTAACTCTGCTCGACTTTGTGTTCCTACCGGAACCGTATCACAATGGAATAGCTTTTCTGGCATGAATGCTAACGCGCAAATTAGCATTGCCAACCCAGCACCGGTAAATGGTGCATGTAGTGGCGTCCCAGGCGCCTGTACGACGGGTAGCGTTACGGGTGATAATGGCGCAACTTCCTGCGGTACCACCCGCACTTGGACTTGTTCGGGACAATATGGCGGCAGCAATGCTAGCTGCTCTACCGCAAACTCAGCCTGCCCCGTCAATGGCGGGTGGACGGCGTTCAGCGCCTGCTCCGTAAGCTGCGGTGGCGGCACACAAACACGAACCTGCACCAATCCTGCTCCCGCCAATGGCGGCGCAGCATGTTCAGGTGCAAGCTCTCAAGCATGTAATACTTCGCCTTGCCCAGTCAACGGTGGTTGGGGTGGGTGGGGCGCGTGCTCGGTATCCTGTGGTGGTGGTACGCAGACACGCGCGTGCGACAGCCCGGCTCCTGCCAATGGCGGCGCGGCATGTTCAGGCGCCAGCTCACAAGCATGTAATACAGGTGGCTGCCCAGTCAATGGTGGCTGGAGCGCATGGAGTGCATGGGGCAGCTGCTCTGTAAGCTGTGGCGGTGGCACACAAACCCGCACCCGTACCTGCACCAACCCTGCACCTGCCAATGGTGGCGCAAGCTG
>JBMOEL010000058.1:0-11126 GCA_049314715.1 Rickettsiales bacterium | reverse complement strand
AAATCTAATGCACGCATTTCACTGGTATTCACCCAACCTTCGACAGCGACCATGCCGCCCTTAGCATCAATGCCGACCACAATTTGATTCGGGAAGGCACGCGCCAATTCACGCACGAACGAAGGATTTTTCAGTGCGATGGTACCGAGTATCACACGCGCAATACCTGCCTCTAGCCACGCCTCAACATGCGCGCGGGTGCGAATGCCACCACCAAGTTGTACGGGTATCGTCAAGCGTTCGAGCATCGCTTCGACTGGTTTTTTATTCACGCTCTGGCCTTCGATTGCGCCATTCAAATCGACGACGTGCAGATATTTGAACCCTGCTGCTTCGAACTCTGCAGCTTGTGCGGCAGGGTTTTCGCCATAGATAGTGGCTTGCGCCATGTCGCCCTTGAACAAGCGTACGCACTTACCGTCTTTCAAATCAATGGCGGGGTAAAGCATCATACGAGGCCGGAAATGGGCTCGAGTTTTTTATAGAAGTAGTGACCAGCAACCATATTGGCATTAACGAACTCGTAATAGGGTAAGCTGCCCCATTCGGTGTAGCCTGACTCGCGGTAAATTTGCAGAGCGCGCTCCTGCGTTTCGCGCACGGAAAGACGAATGATTGAAAACCCGTCTTTGGCGGCTTCACGTTCGGCATGTTCCAGCAATGATTTTGCAAGCCCGTGGCCACGTGCCCAAGGCGCCACGAAATGCGCCTCAATTTCGCAGGAAAAGGCAGAAGTTTCTTTGCTTTTGGTTGGCCGCACCAGTTGAATGGAGGCGGCTAATGTGCTGTCCAATCTACCGCCGAATAAGGTGCGTGAAGGCACGACTAACACGCCTTTCCAATAGGCTTCGAGCACATCACGCATCGGTGGGGTGAGCCAATTAAAACCGATGCCGTCCGTAATCGCGTCTTCCGTTGCTTGGCAGAGGTCGCTCAAATCCGAGCCACGAAAGGCAGTCAGTTTCTCGACGGAAATGGGCATTACATCCTCACAAAATTCGTTAGAAGTTCAAGGCCAACGCGCTGGCTCTTTTCGGGGTGGAATTGCGTGCCAACCATATTTTCTCGGCCGATGATTGCCACAACATCACCACCATAGTCAACTGTTGCTAGCACTTCATCTGCTTGCACATCAACCGCCGCATAACTATGCACAAAATAGACTTGAGATGTGTTTGGTATATTGTTCAACATATCGTGCGAATGCCGCGCCTGCAAGGCGTTCCAGCCCATATGTGGGATTTTGAGATTGGCGTCATTGGGTGCAAGCGGCTTCACCTCACCTTTGAACCAGCCGAGCCCTTCATGCACGCCAAATTCATGGCCGCGCTCAAACAGCATTTGCATGCCAACACAAATACCTAAAAATGGCGTGCCGCCGTGGCGCACATTTTTTTCAAGCGCCTCTATCATATGCGGCAAGGCCTTGAGCCCATTCATGCAATCGGCAAAGGCACCAACACCCGGTAGCACGATATGCGTTGCCGTTGCTAAATCCTCAGCGTCCGTAGTCACATGCACATCATCGTGTGGTGCGACATGTGTAAAGGCCTTGCGAACAGAGTGTAAATTACCTGCACCGCAATCAATAATGGCAATGCGTTTCATGCGTGCTGGCTATCATAGTAGCGTTGTTCGGCCTCGAAGGCGCTGCGGCTTACGCTGACATCGTTGAAGATAAAACCCTTACGCTCCAGCGCAGCACCGCGCATGTCGGAGGCATTAGCCGCGAGCCAGAATTGAAGTGCGAGTTGGATGATACCAATCGTCATTTCTGACCAACCAAGCTGTTGGCCAACCCAAACCGCAGCGACTAATAACGCAATAAACAACACCGCCTCTAGCCATAAACGATGATACAGCAACCATGCCCCATGAAAGAGAAACGCCCAGAGCGAGAAGCCTTGACGCACGAGCACGGTTGCCTCTTCTTCCGGTTTGGTCGGGTGATGATACACTTCATATAAATGCGTTGATCCAAACATGTGCTTAGCTCTGTCTGCACTTTCTTGCTAAATTCGCTTCGCGCATGAAGCGTTGTTATTTCTTCGTCAATACGCCTTTGGTGGAGGGTATAGCGTCAGCCTTACGTGGGTCAATTTCCACCGCTTGGCGCACACACCGCGCTAGACCTTTATAGCAACTTTCGACGATATGGTGGTTATTCACGCCATAGAGATTCTCGATATGTAACGTCATGCCAGAGGTTTGCGCAAAGGCTTGGAACCATTCACGAAATAGCTCAGTATCCATTTCGCCTAATTTCGGTTTGGTGAATTCTACCTTCCATACAAAATAAGGACGGCCTGAAAGGTCAATCGCCACGCGTGTCAAGGTTTCGTCCATCGGCGAGAGTGCATCTGCATAGCGGCGGATACCCACGCGTTCACCCAACGCATCGGCAACAGCTTGGCCGATTGCCAGGCCCACATCCTCGGTGGTGTGGTGGTAATCAATGTGTAAATCACCCTTGGCCTCGACTTTAAGGTCCATCAAGGAATGGCGCGAGAGTTGCTCCAGCATGTGATCGAGAAAACCAATGCCAGTGCTTACCTGATACTGGCCTGTGCCGTCGAGGTTGACCTCGACCATGATGCTGGTTTCTTTGGTTTTACGTTCGACGTTTGCAATACGTGCCATATAGCTCTACCCCTTCCAAGGGCTTAGCCTAGGCCGCTTCGCACGTCAATTCATCAAATCTTCACACACTTAAAGCATTTTATTTAGCATAGAAGACCACATGACAGATGATACAGCTGCACCCGAAGAAGACCCGCACGCACTCAGTGAAGAGCGCTTATGGTCTCGACGCAATCCGAATTGGTATAAAGAACTGGTTGATTTATCCGAATGTGAGCCACGTATTCAGGAACTGGCAATGCTCATTGATATCGCTGCGCAGGCCTTTATCACTGATCGCATCCACGCATGGGTAGAAGATTATAAAACGCCCCGTAGCTATATTGGCGATCTTGCAGTAGTCCGCGCACCCAGCGATGCGGGCCACCAACTGGAGACAGACTTGCTGCAAGCGATTGCAGATGCACATAACGAATATCCAGGATTTTTTACCCGCAGTAAGGTAATGCGCTTGACTCATCAGAGCTATCAACAAGCTCTCGCGCAAGAGAGCGACGTGATAGGTGACGCCTGTAAAGACACACCTTTTGGTAGGGCTGGTTTTGAGATAAAATATGCCAAAGCTCTGCGTTACTATAAGGTAGGGTTCCTAGGGCAGCAGGAACAGGCCGCCATCTAAAATATTGACTTGAAAAATAAATTAGTTGATAAAGTCAATTATATGGAGAACTCCTCACATATTGCCGCCATACGGCATTTTAACCGCGCTTACACGCGCTATGTAGGTGCAGCGAACGGCAAAAGCCTACCCAAAGGCTATAGTTTGCCTGAACTGCATGTCTTACACGCCCTTGCCCAAACGCCGCACATAACCGCAAAAGAACTGACGGTTATGTTGGATATGGATGCGGGGTATTTAAGTCGCATTCTAACGCGGCTGCTCAAACGCAAACTGATTATTCGTACCCCCAGCACGAAGGATAAACGCCAACTTCACTTGACGCTCTCCACAGCTGGCGCGCAGCGCTTTAGCGAGATTGAGGCATTTGCGAATGCCCATATTAGCGAACAAATATCGGGTCTAGTACCTGTGAAGCGGGAGCGCATGGTGCAATCCATGCAGACAATTTTGCAAACCATTCAGGAAGATCCTGCCGCGCCGATTATTTTTCGCCAACTTAAGCTGGGTGATGCTGGGTGGATTGTCCATCGCCATGGCGCGCTGATTGCCCCTGAATTTGGTTGGGACACACGCTTTGAGGCCCTCTGCGCGCGCATTATGGCAGATTTCATCGACCAGTATCAGCCCGCATGGGAGCGTAGTTTTGTCGTCGAACGTAACGGTGATATTTTGGGTTCGCTTTTTCTAGTACGCCAAGACCCTGAAACCGCAAAACTACGTTTGCTCTATGTTGAACCTGCTGCACGCGGCTTAGGTCTTGCCACCAAACTATTGGAAAAAGCGATTCAATTCGCGCGCAGCAAACACTATAAGCGCGTCACACTTTTTACGACGTCAAATAATCTCGCTGCACGTAGGCTTTACGACGCCATGGGATTTAAAATCGTCAAAGAAGAGGTGCAGGATTTTTGCGGTACACCACTGACCGAAGAACATTGGGAGCTGATGCTTGCTTAAGTGCGAAGCTTGCTATAAGCATGGCTTCACATCTTTTTGGAGCACCCCATGTTGAAAAAAATCCTTCTCGTATTGGTCGCACTCGTTATTGGTTTCGTGGGTTATGTTTCCACAAAACCTTCGGATTATCGCTATGAGCGCTCGCTGCTGATTGCCGCCCCTGCCGATGGTATTTTTCCTTTCGTGAACGCGCAAAAGGAATGGGAAAAATGGTCACCGTGGAAAGACAAGGACCCCGAAATGAAGCTTACCTATGAAGGTGCAGAGTCGGGCGTTGGGTCCATCGCGCATTGGGAAGGCAACAAAGAAGTGGGTAAAGGCACCTCTACGATCACGGAGAGTGTTGCGTTTGAGCGCATTGTGTTCGCCCTTGATTTTGCGGAGCCAATGGCAGGAAAAAGCACCGTTACCTTCACCTTCTCACCGGCTATTGAAGGCACAAAAGTAGTGTGGGCGATGGAAGGTAAGGCCAATTTCGCTGCTAAAGCGGTCGGTATTATCATGGACTGCAAAGAGATCTGCACCAGCATGATGAGCAAGGGTCTGGCCAAGCTTGCCGCTGTTGTCACTGCCGACGTTGCAGCGAAGGCTGCTGCGGTTGCATCAGAAGCGGCTGAAGCTGCCAAAGCACTCGACGAGAAAACGGAAGAAGCTCCCGCCAAAGAATAGCGGTTAGGCCTTTTTCAAAAACTCGGTGCGGAGCACAAGGCCTTTGACCTTGTCGGCGTTGCATTCGATTTCATCTTCATTGAAGGTGAGGCGTATGTTTTTAATCGTCGTGCCGCGCTTTAAGGTCACGTTCGCACCTTTGACTTTCAAATCCTTGATGAGCGTTACCGAGTCGCCATCTGCCAAGGTTGTGCCGTTACTGTCTTTCACTACCAATTCGTCCATTCTTTACTCCTTCTCTTCTTTCATGCGCACGATGTTGGGATACATACTGAGAATAGGAATACGCCAGCCATAGACTTTGAGGCGGTAACGTTTGCCCACATCCAAATCGCCATAAAAATCGCTGCTATTATATTTGAGAAACCAGCCCGCATCATCATTACGAAATACGCCGTGATCGGTGTAAATGAGATAGGTGCTGGTGACGACATTCTCGCGCTTTTGGCTTTCGGTAGAGATTTGCTTGTCTTTGATGAGGACATGCTCAAGCGTGCGCTGGGTGAGCCATTGATAAGGCAAATTGGTGAACATCAAGCCCACCAAAATGATGATAGGAATAGCAATAAAGAGGATGCGGCGCATCGGGTCACTTTCTATCGTTTAGCCGGCCGAACGGAATATCGCGACTACGCTTTGCCTAATATCTTACGCACCGTATGCCGAATCATGCGTTTGAGACGTATCGGGTTGGAGCGTGCTGGCGCCATAATCAGTTCATTCACCACCGATTTTTTGCGGTCCATGCGCGACTCAAACGGCCAATTCACGCCACAACGATAGGGAATATGTTCAGTGTCTTTGACTGCGCGCACCAAGCAACGGCCATACATATAGAATTTCACCTCAACGTCTTTATAACCCATAAACTCGCACATATCGCGCAAGCACACGCCCGAAGGCTGCCACCACATACCGCCATGATAGCGGCCGAAATTCGCGTAAGAGCGGTTTCTATCATCGACCGCATTGGTTTCAATCAGCAGTTCGCCGCCCACTTTTAGCAACTGATTAAGCTGATACAGACCCACCAACATATCGCTCATATGATAAAGCACGCCGCTGAACAAAATCATATCAAGCGAAGCATTCTCAATATGCTGATTCAGCGTATACACTGAGGATGGGATGGTTTTTATATTTTGAAACTTCAACAGCTTGGCGAGGTACGTGCATTGTTCCAAATGCGACGGCAACTCATCCACGCCATACACAATACGGGGTTTGCGTGACGCCAAAATCGCGCTGATGCCGCCTGTATAGCACCCAATATCCGCAATCGCTGCGCCCGAATAATCCGGCTTCAGCCAGCCCCACTCATCAAGTTTCTCGACAATATTCAGATAGTTGTCACCCAACACGCCCTGCTTCTCAAAGGCGCCAAAATCGATGCTGTGGCCCCAGCCATATTGGGCGTTACGATCGAGCACGTCCATTTCCTGCTGAAGGCGCTTCACCTCATCATTGTTCGCAGGTTCAATCGCAAACACGCTTTTGTACTTAGAATATGCGGCGCTCATGTATTTCTCGTCTTGTGCTGAGTAGAGATTTTCTAGTTAAAGTGACTACATAGCAATCGCGCACGGTGGAATCAAGAGGTTATCGAGTCCTTCGACAGATGCGTGGTAACGATGCCCCTGCAGTTCCCTATCGCATCCTTATGCAAAGCGCCTCAGTCTCAGCAATGATGCTTGGCTCTCACATGAGGAGTTCCTATGGCGAAAATGACAGAAAAAACACCCATCAATCACACTGACCACCCGTTTGATAACGGCGCTATTGGGGCGATTGCCTCCGTGGCATCGGTTGGGGTTGCGGTGGGTGCGGCGATTGGGCTTACCGCTGAACTGCCCGTACTGATGATTGGCGCGGCGATTGGCGGAACAGTAGGCGCAGTCGGCGGATTATTCGTCGCAGAAAAAATGGACCAACCAGCGCCAGTAGTGCCTGATGCTGCTAAGACCGTAATGCTCTCTAAAAAGTAGAATGGTTCGCGTTGAGATTGGCGAACTAGCGCGGGGAAAGTTCGAGCCAGATTTTGGGGTTTGTTAGGTAATTTAAGAATGGACAAGGTTATCTTTCATTAGCAAGCCCCAGCTTAATAGCTGCTTCGCGCAAGCGTTTATCGCGTGTCCAAAGCATTACGCCGTTTAAACGCGCTGCGGCAAGAAGGTGGGCGTCCACATAACCAATACCCTGCCCAAACAAGGCGTGTTTTGTTATAAAATCAAGCATTTCAGACTCGCTGACGGTTATGGCGCGGGGCAAGTCGTTGAGTAGCTGCAAGATCGTGTCGCGTTTGCGCAAGCTTCCAAGTGCAAGCTCTCCGATAACCAAAGGGTGTATGAGTACTTGGCCTTCTGTAAGCAATGCATTCAGCTTTGCATCGTTCTTATGCAAATGGTCAACCCATACAGAGGTATCTACCAGAATCATCGCTCAGAGCGGCGCGACTTAAGCCGGCGGCGCGGCGCGGCCATTGCGTTAGGGTCGCTTCCTCCTAGCAGAGCAAGCCTACGGCCAGCTTCACGCTCAATGAGCGCTTTTAATGCCTCATGAATCAAGGAAGATTTTTCTTTAAGCCCAGTAAACGCCTGAGCTTTTGCCATAAGATTGTCATCAAGCGCTATAGTCGTTCGCATAGTTATCTCCTGAGTATAGGCACGATGATAGCATCATTTGATGCTGAATTCAATGCCTAACGGCATGCGACGCGGGGAAAGTTCGAGTCAGATTTTGGGGTTTGTTAGGGTTTTAAAACTTTGACTACACGTATAACATTATGAAACTAACAGTAATCATCAATCGATTCGCCGCCAGTCCATTCCAGCCCTTGCGCCAGGCAGAATTGCTTCTCCGCTCCGCTTTTATCGAAAAAAGTTCCCATGCTCGTATGCACATATAAACCATTCTCAAAGGTAATTTCGGCAAGCGACCATGGTTTGACAGCATTTTTTACCTGTTCGCACATAACCCACAGTGATTGCCGGTCACTGGCTATCGCAACATCCACAACAATGGACTGCGAAAAATCATTTTGTGCAAATGTTGCTCCCGTTTCAAGCCGTGCGGCATATGTAGCAATGGGTTCTTGCCCATACTCTTGCGGGCAGCACGGGAACTCTGAAGGTACCCGCCATTTACGTTGTGCAGCGCCTGGCGTTTTTGCCATGACCAAATCGGAAGGCTCTTCAAAAATCTTTGAGGGTGAATAGGACGATTGAAATTTAGGAGGTTTGTTCCATTTGCGTTGTTCAGCAGGCAATGGCTCTTGTCTTGCCACGGCGAGAACTTCTGAAGCCCTTAACGCAAATGGTTTTTGGTCTACGACAGGCTGGAATAGCCAATCCCCTAATGTCCCTCCGGTGGAAGGAGTGTCATTCATAAGCCAGATATGCATGCGCTCCTTGCACGCTTTGGCCTCTTCACGGCTGACGGTACGCATCCACTGAAAGTTTGGATCAATATTGCTCTGCAATTTTGATGGGTCAGCTAGAAAAGCCTCAATACTACCACATGCGAACTCAATTCGCTTCACTGTGATAGGATTTTTGAGCACATTCTCCAGTCGTGTCAACCATCGCAGATTATCTGGACGATTGTTACGACGGTTGGTGTCGATATGGTCAACGACATGCTCCGGCGTTGGCGGGTCACCGTGGAATGCGGTTGCTATAATCCTATGGACGCGAACTGAAGCGATTTCCATATAGCCGTTCTTGTCATTCGCTTTACCGAACGTCCACTGAGCATCCAAAGAACGTTGGCGCTTGCCCGGACGAGGCTGCCTTAGTACGGCACCATTATCACGCGCGGAGTATTGCTCACCATCGTAGGCACATTCTTTTTCTTGGTTAAAATCATCTAAATCGACACTTGTCATATCTTTTTGAATTAAAAATCTATCATCTATTTGATTTGTTAATTTCTATCCGAATCCATGCAAATTGGGTATCGGAAAGTTAGAACCACAGCCAAGTCTTTGACTGGAGCGGACTCGAACCGTTTTCTAAACGGCCACTTCCGAAGTGGTGCCCCTGGTCGGACTCGAACCAACACGCCTTGCGGCACTCGATTTTGAGTCGAGCGCGTCTACCAATTCCACCACAGGGGCACGCTCTTAGTTCTCTGCGGCGCTCTGCGCTTACGCAACCGCTTGCAGAAGTTCTACTGCTGCGCTCTGTGCAACCACAACCGCTGGCAGATAGGCCGCGCACTATAGCCAGAAGATTGCGTGCGTCAATCATTGTCATAGGTGGCGGTTTCTGCTTAAATTCGGCCATGCGTTTGTTGACCCATCCATTCCTGCTCATTCAATACATGTTCTTTGGTGCCGCCCTGCCCCTGTGCTTTGCGCTTTACGTCGAATATGTGCAACATTATCCGCCCTGTCACTTTTGTATGTTTCAGCGCTACCCTTATGTGTTGGTATTGGTGCTATCCGTGTTCGCGCTCATCGGTATGCGCTATAAAGAATGGGTGCAGATGCAAGCCGTGTTCGCGGTGCTGGCGTGGCTTACCACGTCGGGGCTTGGCTTTTACCATTACGGGATTGAGCAAGGCTGGGTGAGTTATCAAGGCGAATGCGTGAGCAGTGCAAATGCGACCAATAGTCTTGCTGATTTGAAAGCCAGCATTGAGGCTGCGCCGCTGGTTGCCTGTAACCAAACGGGCTGGGAATTTTTGGGTATCTCCATGCCGTTTTGGAACGGGGTCACGGGGCTGGTATTGGCGCTCGGCATGGTTTATATACTGCGCATGGCACGGAGACAGGCATGATTCCTGGTGATTTCAGTAAAGCACACCACATTGACCGCATGATTCGTGTGGATCACGCGGGCGAATATGGCGCACAACGTATTTATGCAGGCCAGCTTGCGGTCTTGAGGCGGGATGCGACAGCGCCAGAAATCGCCCGTATGGCAGCACAGGAACAGGCGCATCTAGCGCGATTTAATCAACTGATGACCGAGCGGCGTGCGCGGCCCTCAGCGCTTTTGCCTTTTTGGCATGTGGCGGGTTATGCGCTGGGCGCGGGCACCGCACTCTTGGGGCCAAAGGCTGCCATGGCCTGCACGGTGGCGGTGGAATCGGTTATTGCTGAGCATTACCAGCAGCAACTTGAGACCATGCCCGAAGGTGAAATCGAATTGCGTGATACGGTGGCGCAATTTCGTGAAGAGGAAATCGAACATCATGATATTGGGCTTGACCATGATGCTGAAAATGCGCCTGCTTATGAGCTATTAAGCGGCGTTATCAAACGCGGTTGCAGAGCAGCAATTTGGCTTGCCGAACGCGTTTAATGTTCCACATCGTTTTCTTACATTCCCCTAACTAGGTTGAAGTTGCGTTCTAATTTTGGCGCAAAACGTTCAGTGCTGCACTGCATGCACACATTATTATTTATCGTGATTTGAAGGGATTTTTGTGTTATGCATATTCGACCTAAGGCAAGAAGAATGAGGCTACGAATGATAAGCCCAACGATGATGGCAAGTGCCGCACGACACAGGGAGCCGACACTGGATGAGTTGCTCGATGAGCCGATTGTACAGCTTATCATGCAGCGCGACGGTGTAGCGCCTGAGTGGATGCGGCGTCAACTCGCTGAACTAGCAACGCAGGAATGGGCGGCACAGGCCGTTTAGCGCGCGTTTCGTGATTCGGCTTTTCAGCGCACATCTGGCGCATAGCTTCACACAATCTTCACAAATCTTCGCGCAGCTTTTGCTATACTGAAATCATGCGAAAATTACTACTCATCACCTCAGCGCTCTTTATGGTGGCTTCGTGCCGCCCACCGTCGCTTTACATGGTCGAGCCTGCGGGCCCGCCAGAATATAAGCTCGGCTGGGAAGATGGGTGTGATTCGGGTTTAGCAGCCCAAGGTGGCATGGTGTATAAAGCCATGTACGGGTTCAAAAAGCGCCCCGAACTCAATGATAGCGAAATGTATAAAACGGCATGGAACGAAGGCTTCACCTATTGCCGCTTCTCACTCGACCCTGTCGACAAATCGCAGTGGTTTAACTAGCATTTAATGCTTCGGACATCGTCATGCTGACTAGTCCTGCGCGCCGCTTCGCGGGCTCATGGCTGACTCGGTTCTGCTGAACCTCGACTAACAGGTCATTTGTTCGAGCTTGTCATACCAGCGCAAGCTGGTATCCAGTACATTATGTGGGGCGATAGCTCAGCGGTTAGAGCAGGGCGCTCATAACGCCTTGGTCGGGGG
>JBMOEL010000057.1:0-11398 GCA_049314715.1 Rickettsiales bacterium | reverse complement strand
TCAAGGGGGAGGTGAAATAAAAGCTCTTCTGCTGCAAAAATACCCGCCATAAGCCCACACGCCGCCGACTCCACGTATCCCTCAACGCCCGTCACTTGGCCTGCAAATCGCAAATGCGGTGCCGATTTCAGGCGCAATGACCCATCCAGCAACTTAGGCGAGTTGATAAACGTATTGCGGTGAATGCCGCCAAGGCGTGCGAATTCAGCATTCTCCAAACCAGGAATGGTTTTGAAAATGCGTTGTTGCTCGCCGTACTTCAGCTTCGTTTGGAAGCCGACGATGTTGTAAAGCGTGCCCAGTTTATTATCCTGCCGCAGTTGTACCACCGCATATGGCCGCTCGGTGGAGTGCGGATTTGTCAAACCAATCGGTTTCATCGGGCCAAAGGAAAGCGTTTCTTTGCCACGCTCGGCCATCACCTCAATTGGCAAGCACCCCTCGAAATAGGGCGTGTCTTTTTCCCATTCTTTGAATTCCGTTTTTTCGCCAGCATTCAATGCGTCAATGAACGCATAATATTGCTCCTGCGACATGGGGCAGTTGATGTAGTCTTTGCCATCACCCTTATCCCAGCGCGATTGAAACCACGCCTTGCTCATATCGATGGATTCTTTGAACACAATCGGCGCAATCGCATCGAAGAATGAAAGATATTCCATGCCTGTATGCTTCAGAATCGCTTGAGATAGCGCCTCAGAGGTGAGGGGGCCCGTTGCGATAATGGTTGGCTCGTTTGGTAATTCGGTGATTTCTTCGCGTACAAATGAAATGTTGGGGTGATTCTCCAACGCCTCGGTCACCGCTTTGGCGTAGCCCTCGCGGTCAACGGCAAGTGCACCGCCAGCAGGCACTTTATGCGCATCCGCGCAGCGCATGATAAGGGAATCCGAGCGGCGCATTTCCTCATGAATCAGGCCAACGGCATTGCGCTCATAATCGTCCGAACGGAAGCTATTGGAGCACACAAGCTCGGCACAATCCGTCGTGTGATGGGCAAAAGTCTTCTTCACGCCACGCATTTCATGAATGACAACCTGAATACCGCGATTGGCCGCTTGCCACGCTGCCTCCGAACCCGCTAAGCCCGCGCCGATGATATGAAGTGTTTTGCTCATGCGCTCTGTAATAGCGCCAATGCCTGCTTGTGCAAGGTTTTATCACCTACCGCTACGACATTCGCATAGTCCGTAAGCGTCACGGGCTTGCCTTCCCACGTGGTAATCACACCACCTGCAGCTTCAATGATGGGCACGAGCGCGAGAATATCATAAGGCTTCAAACCCGCATCTACCACAATGTCGCGCGCGCCACGGGCAAGTAGGCCATATGCATAACAATCGCCATCTTTCACGGTGCGGCGGCAAGACTGGGCGAGTTTGGCAACTTTTGCGCCTTGCTCTGGTGTGAAGTAACGTAGTGAGGTGGTTGAAAATTCTGCATCTGCTAATTTAGTGATATTCCGCGTGTGAATAGCTGTGCCATTATAAGTAGCTTCACCGCCGCGCATCGCTACCCAACGCTCACCCGTAACGGGCTGATCAAGAATGCCAAGAATCGGCACTCCATCTGAGCATAGCGCAATCAGCGTTCCCCATTCTTTGAGTCCTTCGATGAAGGCGCGAGTGCCGTCGATGGGGTCGATGACCCATGTGTAGTTTTGAGTATGTGGGGGTCTTACCCCCGAAGCCCCCGCCGCAAGCGGCTCGCTTGCGCTACGCAGCGTTCCACTCAGCGATATGCCGAATTCCTCACCAAAAATTGCATGGTCGGGGAATTCTTGCTCAATCAGCCCACGCATGGCGGTTTCTGCAGCCCTATCGGCCTCAGTCACGGGACTCTTGTCGTCTTTGGTTTCGATAGCACCGAGCTTATCAAAATGCGGGCGAATAGCACGGCCAGCCGCATCCGCCAACACATGTGCGAAGGCTAGGTACTGCGCATTAGCCACTGAATGCCTGCAAGCCCGTAATCGCGCGGCCAAGAATCAGCGCATGCACATCATGCGTGCCTTCATAGGTATTCACCGCTTCGAGGTTACACATATGGCGCATGACGTGATATTCGTCGGAAATACCATTACCGCCGAGCATATCGCGTGCCGTGCGCGCAATTTCAAGTGATTTGCCGCAGCTATTACGCTTCACCATCGAAATCATTTCCGGTGCCCAATTATCTTCGTCGAGCAAACGCCCAACGCGCAGCGCAGCTTGTAGACCCAGATTGATTTCCACCATCATATCCGCGAGTTTTTTCTGGATGAGTTGGTTAGCCGCGAGTGGCTTATCAAACTGTTTGCGGTTGATGGTGTAATCACGCGCAATCTCGAAGCAGTGCTGTGCCGCGCCGAGTGCGCCCCACGCAATACCAAAGCGTGCTTTATTCAAACAGCCGAATGGGCCTTTCAGGCCGCTAACGTTTAGTTCGCGATCTTCGGGAACGAATACATCATCCAGCATAATCATGCCCGTAATAGATGCGCGCAGGCTTAGTTTGCCTTCGATTTTCGGTGTGGTAAGATTGCCTTTATCGCCGCGCTCCACAATGAAGCCACGAATCGTGCCGTCTGGTGCAGTTTTACTACCGTACACCTTCGCCCAGATGATGCAGATATCGGCAATCGGTGAATTGGTAATCCATGTTTTGCTGCCCGTAATTTTATAGCCGCCATCCACTTTCGTGGCCCGGGTTTTCATACCTGCGGGGTCGGAACCATGGTCGGGCTCGGTAAGGCCGAAGCAACCAATCATCTCGCCAGTCGCAAGCTTAGGCAGATATTTTTCTTTCTGCGCATCATTTCCATACGCATCAATGGGATACATGACGAGTGAAGACTGCACCGAAAGCGCCGAGCGATAGCCTGAATCTACCCATTCGACTTCTTTTGCAATCAGACCATAGGCCACATGCGAAAGCCCCGCGCAGCCATAGCCTTCAATCGTTGAACCGAGCAATCCCGCTTCACCCATTTGGCGCATGAAGCCTTTATCAAAAAACTCGTTACGATTGGCTTCAATGATATTGGGGTAGAGCACGCTGCGTGCGAAACCGCGCGCTGAATCGGCGGCCATGCGCTCTTCGTCGGTCAGTTGCGCGCTGAGGTTAAACGGGTCTTCCCAATTGAGTGGCTGAATCATGTCATGCTCCTGTACGGAATGCTTTATAACAAGCTATTGCTTGTCATTCCAGCGAAAGCTGGAATCTGGATTGGGGATGTTTCGGATTCCTGCTTGCGCAGGAATGACGGCTACACCTGAATATTTACAATAGAGCCACGATCCCAATAAATACCGCGCCGCAATGCGGTGAGGGCGTTATTAATCATCTCGCCCAGCTCACCATCTGTGGGGAAATAATTCACCATCGCACGTAAAGCCGAAGTGGCGCGCATTTCCTGTCTGGTTTCAGGGCGTTTGATAACGCCTGTTTCGGCGGCACGAAGAAAGGGATTGCCAGAGCGAATTTGTGTCATAGTTTGATTATACCATTACATGCCTGCGGCGGCAATAGTCAGCGCATCACGTGTCAACCAATCGGCAACAAGGCTAATTTGCTCATGATTCATGAGGGCAGGTGCATGACCCACATTCGGGATGGTCACAGCATCCGCCCGCAAATGAATGCGGCGCATGGCACTCACCGTGTCTTCCAGCAAAATATCGGAAGTCGCGCCACGAATAATATAGGTCGGTATATTGACCTTATCCCAGACTTCGGCGAGGTTCACGTCTTCAACCTTCGTAAAGTTACCACTGGCAACGCGCAATGGCTCGGCAATGCGGGGATCACACAAATAGCGCCACGTGCCATCAGCATTCTGGCTGAGGCTATGGTTAATTAAATGCTGCCAATGTGCCTCGTCGGTAATGCCCCATGGCGCAAAATTGGTGCGAATATACGCTTCACCAGCAGCGCGGTCTCCAAAGTGAACGGGCATTTCACTGACATATTTATAAATGCGACCCAGTGCCTCTTTGGAAAGGAATGAACCCACATCATTGAGTACGAGCTTGCGAATGCGATCGGGGTGAAAAGCCGCTACCATCATGCCGATGATGCCACCCATAGACGTGCCCACCCAATCCACCGAGCGCATATGGAAATTGCTCATCACGGCCACGCAATCGGCCACGTAAGTCGCATAATTATAGGCCATGGGATTTTCAAGATTGGCACTTTCGCCGCGCCCCGCCATGCTTAACGCCAAGACACGATAACCGCGCTCAACAAGCGCAGGAGCCAAAAAATCAAAATCACGCGCATTACGTGTCAGGCCATGTACACAAAATGCCACTTTTTTAGAATCAGGATTGCCCCAATCGTAAAACACAATCTCGTGCCGACCTTCATCATGCAGATTCGGCAGGGTGATGCTGTGGTGTGCAAAGGTCATTAAAGCTTAATCAGATTGCGCTCAATCGTCAGCCCCGTCATGGGGATTTCGGTGGGCGCGCCTTCAAACACATCTGCCAATAATCGCGCGGAACCTGCCGCTTGCGTCCACCCCAATGTGCCGTGGCCTGTATTGAGATAAAGGTTGCTGATAGGCGTTTTACCAATCACTGGTGGGCCATCGGGTGTTGAGGGGCGCAGACATGCCCACTCATCAATTTTCGATAAATCGGCTTTCGGGAATAAGTTTTTCACACCACGTACGATGGGGTCAATCCGCACTTTACGAATATCATGATTATAGCCTGCAAATTCCGCCGTACCCGCCACGCGAATGCGATCCTCAAGGCGGCTATAGACGACTTTTAATGCCTCGTCCGTCAAGCTAACAGTTGGACAGAACTCATTGGCAGGGAAGGTGATGGAGTAGCCCTTCATCGGGTAAATCGGATAATATAACCCAAGTTGCCGCAAATGAATGGCACTATAGGCGCCCGTGCTTAACACATAATGGTCAAAGCCGCTCAGGTAACCGTGTGACGTTTCGATATGCGAAATCTTGCCGTCTGCTTTATGTAAGCGTTTAATCTCGGTGCCATACTGGAATTTCACACCGTATTTCTCGGCGATGTGGGCAGCTAAGCGCTGCGTAAATTTATGAATATCGCCCGAAGCATCTTTGGGTGCCAGTACGCCACCAAAAATTTTCTTATTGGAATGGGCAAGTGTTGGCTCAATCTTCACGCACTCTTCTGGCGAGAGTAACGTCTCAGGATCGCCACCTAGCCTATGTTGAAAATCCGCCTGAATTTTTGCATGGTCCAAACAGGCTTGGCTGGAGAATACGTGCAAAATGCCTTTGCTCAGATAATCAAATTCCAGCTTCGTATCGGCAATAATTTCATCCGTTTTTAAGCGGCTATACACACCAAGGCGCAGCAATGCCTCACTGTGACGACGTGTACGTGCGGGTAAGCAATTGAGTAAGAACAGCAAGCCCCAGCGAATCATATGTGGGTCGGCTTTGAAGCGGAACACAAGCGGCGCGTCGTCCTTGAACATCCAACGAAACACGTCGGGGAAAACGTAAGGGTTTGCCCAAGGCATGGCGTGTGAATAGGAAAGCTGCCCACCATTGGCGATGGAACATTCCAAAGCGGCGGCACTCTGGCGCTCAAGCACGGTTACTTCATGGCCACGCTTGGCAAGCTCATACGCTGATGTGACACCCAATACCCCAGCACCTAATATGCAAATTTTCATGATTGCCTCATTGTGATAATTCGCTTTTATACGAACTCAGGCGCAGGAGCAACTGGCTGTGGATAGTGAAAATATCGTGATATTGACGGGTGCAGGTATTTCTGCCGAATCAGGCCTGCAGACCTTTAGGGGTAGTGATGGGCTATGGTGCGGTCACCGTATTGAAGACGTTGCAACCCCGCAAGCTTATGAGGCGAATCCCGCACTGGTGCAGGAGTTTTACAATATGCGGCGGCGGCAATTGCTAGAGGTTGAGCCCAACACCGCGCATCATGCGCTCGCCAAACTGGCCCATTCTTGGAAAGGTGAGTTTCTTCTGGTGACACAAAACGTTGATGATCTGCATGAGCGCGGCGGTTCGCCAACCGATTCGCTCATTCATATGCATGGTGAACTCAAAAAGAAGC
This sequence comes from Rickettsiales bacterium, assembly GCA_049314715.1. GTDB lineage: Bacteria > Pseudomonadota > Alphaproteobacteria > Rickettsiales > UBA3002 > JAFLDD01. The sequence continues at coordinate 5,336 of JBMOEL010000057.1, read as the reverse complement.
GCCATAATGAGACTGGCCATGTGCTGGAATGTGATGAAGACCTAGAACCAGACAGTGACTGGCGGCCGCACATCGTTTGGTTTGGTGAAATGCCACTCGAGATGGAGCGCATTTACCGCGCGCTGCGAAACTGCGATTTATTTATTTCGATTGGCACATCGGGCAATGTTTACCCCGCCGCAGGATTCGTGGCCGAAGCGCGCCAAGCGGGCGCACATGCCATTGAGCTTAATCTGGAGCCGTCTTTAGGCGAAAGCCTATTCGCTGAAAAGCGCTATGGAAAAGCCACTGAATTAGTGCCAGCTTATATCGACGCGCTATTAAAGTGATTGCGCGGCTTTTAGCACTTCTGCCGCATGTCCCGTGACGGAGACTTTTGGCCATATCGCCACAACCGCGCCTTTTTTATCAATCAAAAACGTGGCGCGCTGAATACCCATGTAGGTTTTGCCATACATGCTTTTCTCGACCCACACACCATACGCTTCGCATACCGAACCATCTTCGTCCGAACCTAGGGTAAAGGGCAGGCAATATTTGGTTTTAAACTTATCATGGCTTTTCACAGGGTCTTTTGACACACCGATAATCACCGTATCGGCCTTTTTGAATTTCGCGTCGAGGTCACTGAAATCCTTAGCCTCGGTGGTGCAACCAGGTGTGTCGTCTTTGGGGTAGAAATACAGCACGACGTTTTTCTTACCCGAAAAATCTTTGAGACTCACCTTGCCGCCGCCATCCGTAACCATACTAAAAGCGGGTGCTTTATCACCCACGCTGAGTGATGAGGTTTCGATTTTCTTTGCAGCTTTCGCCATGATGCTCTCCTAAGCAGTTGGTATTAATTCATCCCACAACACGCGCACGCGTGCCTCAACTTCCATGACTCGCGCTTTGAGTGCTTCAAAATCATGTGCGCCCATAGAAGCGGTCAACAAGCGTTTGAGGCCTGAAGGTGCATCGTCGGTGATGATGCCTGCTTCCCACGTCAAACGCAAATAGCTGAGTAGATCAGATAGGAAGATTTTTGCCTGAATCAAGTCTGCGGCTTTTTGTGCATCCATAATGCCAAGATTCGCAGCTTCTTGCAGGACAGCTTCTGCCTGAGCATGCCAAATGGCGGGGTGTGCTAATGCTTCGCGCAAACAGAGATATTGCGCGATGAAGTCAATATCGACCATGCCGCCGCGATGATGTTTGAGATGCCATGGATTGTTCGTGCGATGTTCTTTGGCGATGCGTTCACGCATCTCGCGCACATCGGTTAAGAGTACGGCGTGGTCGCGCGCTTTGCAAATATGGCTTTGAATCACTGTGCCAAGCATTTCACCAAACGCCGCGCCATGATGGGCAATAATACGCGCTTTGGTAAGCGCCATATGTTCATAAGTCCACGCGCTGTTAGTAAAATAAGCGTCAAACGCTTTGAGGCTAACGGCAATCGGCCCGTCACTGCCACCAGGCCTTAAGCGCGTATCCACCTCATATAAGCGCCCCTCACGCGTGAGTAAGGTGAGGGCGCTCACAAGTCGCTGACTTACGCGCTGCACATGGGCGCGCATTTCAGACGCGGCGTCACCTTCATCATCATAGACGAACACTAAATCCAAATCCGAGCCGAAGGTCATTTCACGGCTGCCGAGTTTACCAAGCGCCAATACCGCAAAGGATAGCGTGCGAATTTCAGGCACATCTTCAGCGTAGGCATCAAGCACGCTGTCGATGGTGGTTTGCACAATCACGTCCGCAAGGTCGCTTAGGAAGCAACCGATATCGAGCGGTTTAGCAAGTTTCTTGAGCAAATGCACACCTGCTTGAAAGCGCTTTTCATTATTATAAAGCCGCAAATAACCCATGCGCTGTTCGTAATTTTGCGTATAGGCAATGCGCTCATGCAAAAGTGCGGCAAGCTGCGATTTGTCGGGCAGGGGTTGGAAGAAATCGACTTCCAATACGCTTTCCAAAAGGCCGGGGTCTTTGCTTAGTGTGTCACCAAGCGCTGGGGCAGAGCCCAAAATATCCGCCAATAATTCGAGTAGTTCTGGGCGTGTATTAAACAACGTAAAAATCTGTGCACCCGAGGGAAGCTTATCGATAAAATCATCAAAATGGAAAAACGCTGTGTCAGGCTGAGCGGTTTTACCGAGTGCGGTGAGTACAGCTGGTATTAATTCTGTCAGTACTTGCCGTGAGCGCTTTGAGCGCGTCGAGCGCCGATGACCACGATGCCAACCTTGGATAATATCTGAAATGCGCTGCACTTCCGTATAGCCCATATGTTTGAGTGTGGTTAGAGTTTCAGGGTCTGCCTCCACGCCCGTGAATACCAAATTACCATCTACCGCCAATGGCTCAGAACCCGTCATAGATTCTGAATAAATGCGGTGCACTTCATTCAGCACATCAAGGCAGTAGTTGCGCAAATCGCTTTGTGATGGGTAATTGAGAAAAATACGCAGCCAATCAAACCCTTCGTTCGTATCAGGTAATGTATGCGTTTGCTCATCATTGCGCATTTGCAGGCGATGCTCGAGATTGCGCAAATAAAGATAGTGTTGGTGTAAACGCTCGCGCGTAGCGGGTGCTACTAATTCAGCCTCGACCAATTTATCGAGCGCATCCAGCGTGCTTTGTACGCGAAGAGTGGGGATACGCCCACCCCAAACAAGCTGTTGGGTTTGCACGAAGAATTCAATCTCGCGAATCCCGCCCATGCCTGTTTTGATGTTGTGGCCTTCGAGCGTAATGGTTTTACCATGCGCCACATTCATTTGACGTTTGATAGAGTGAATATCGGCAATCGTCGCAAAATCGAGGCTTTTACGCCAGATATAAGGCACGAGTTCACTTAAGAATCGCACGCCTGCCTGAATATCTCCCGCAATCGGGCGCGCCTTAATCATCGCAGCGCGTTCCCAGTTTTGGCCCACCGTTTCGTAATAAGTAAGCGCCGAGCCAACCGTCACCGCAGGTGGGGTGGACATAGGGTCAGGCCGTAACCGCAAATCGGTACGGAAAACATAGCCATCCTGCGTGCGTTCTTGCAGCAGCGTCACTAAATCCTGTGCAATTTTATTCATGAATACTTGGGCATTGCGCTGCCCCGTATAAGGCAAGCGCTCTTTTTCATAGAGAATGATAAGGTCAATATCGCTGGAGTAGTTGAGTTCAAGCGCGCCCAATTTACCCATTCCCAAAATAATGATACCACTATCAAGGCTTGGGTTTTCGAGATGCTTGGGTGCTAGCTCACCACGCTTAACAGCTGCGCTAAGTAAGTGATTGAGGGCTATCTGCACGCAGCGCTCCGCACAATCAGAAAGTAATCCCGTCACTTCCTTTAGCGGCATTTCACCATTAATATCGCCCAGCGCCACAGCGAGGGAAAGCTGCGCCTTTGAAATGCGCAGATGCTTCATCAGATCGTCCGTAGGTACAGTGATTTCCTCGATGATGCGCTGTGCTTCATGGCGATAGCCATTATTGAGGCCATGCAGAAAAACGTCAGGATATTTTTGTATCAAACGTGCCAGATAGGGCGAATTGCCAGCGCTTGCATAAAGCAGCGGTCGCGCGCCAACATGTGCTGTTGCGGCAGCAAATGTGCCCGAAAGCGTTTCCCATAAATGGGCCGCGTCGCGCTCATTGCTTGCAGCAGGCAAGTGAAGGGTGCTATCAGAGTCGTTAGAAACCATAGGAACATCTCGCCGCATTACGCAACATGGTCAAGCGCATTACGCATAGTCTTGCATTTTTAGTCACCCTCCTCGTCTTAGTCGTGGGGGGAGCGGTGATGTTTACTGCGGGTGGCCCTAAACCAATTGCGTGGCTCAAGCCCATGATTGAGCGTGCTATGCAGGTGCAAGGCGCGCCGTATAAAGTGACCATCGGCGAAGCGCTGATTGATTGGCGGTCGCTGAGCCGATTTGGGGCCATTCGCCTCAGCCGTGTGGAATGGCAAAGCCTTGACGGGCAGGTATTCGCAACATTGCCTGAGATGGATGCTACCTTGCGACTTCCCAATCTGCTGATTGGCGAGGTGAGTCTTGGTAGTGTGACGGTCTATAATCCTAAGCTATTCCTCGTGCGTGATGAGCAGGGGGAAATAAAGCTCGGCCTGCAAGAAGACAGAGCCATTCTCACGCTGCAAGAGCTCTTCGCGCCGATGATGGCGCCCAACGAAGAAGATGAAAAAACAGCGATTCGTCTTCCGTTCAAGCGTTTCGCGATTGAAAATGCCTATATGCAAATGACCGACATCAAAACGGGCAGTAAGCTCATAAGCTCGCCGTTTTCGCTGCGCGTTGGCCGTGATGATGACGGTATTTACGGCGCAATGTCGATGCCGTTTTTACGCAAAGACGCAACGAAAGATACAACTACCCACTATGTCGCGGGTACGGCGCAGTGGAATCGTGATACGGAGGAATCGGTCGCAAGCTTTACGTTTGAGCACATGCCGGCAGATATGATTTGTATGTTTGCTTCCTGCGGCCCCGTGAGCGATGTGAGCGGAAAAGTTTCCGGCACTATAAAGTTAGGGTTAAATAAAAAGCAGGCACTTGAGAATGCCGATATTACCATGAGCACCACGCGTGCGACGCTGGATGTACCTGAATGGTTTCCTGAGCCGCTTGATATTCGTGAAGGTCTCGTTTCCGCACGCCTGAGTAACCACGCGAAGCAGTGGGTAGTAAACGAACTGAACTTAAAGTTTCCGGATACAATCGTAAAAGCAACAGGAAACGGCATGAAGCACGAGGATGGCTGGGCTGTGCAAGCAACTTCGGAAGTCACAGCGCTGCCCATGAATAAGCTCTATAAATACTGGCCGCTCATGCTCTCGCCCGAGTCGCGCACATGGGTCACCAACCACATTACGGATGGTATTGCCCGTAAGGCTACCCTCGAAGTCTCACTGCAACCTCAGGATTTTGGCGCCGAATTCTACCCCGACCATGCGATTCATTCGGTGATTGATGCGGAGAATTTGACCATTAATTACCTTAAAGGGTTCCCGCTGGCGACAGGCGTGAATGGACATGTTGTATTCACGGGTGAGACCATGGAAGGTAGCGCCAGCACAGGAAAAATTCTCACTGGCACAGTGATTGCCGGTTCGCGTGTACGCGTTAAAAACCTAAACACACCAGCAACGCCGATGGAAGCAGAGCTCAAAGTTTCTGCGCCTGCCGGCGATGTTGCGGCTTTACTAGCCCTCAAGCATTTCACGTTTGAGGATGCGCTCAAGCTTAATCCAGAAACCATGCAAGGAACGGTCGATGGGCAACTTGCATTGAAGTTCGACGCGTTTAGTGGTGACCCTGACGGCGAAG
>JBMOEL010000056.1:0-11404 GCA_049314715.1 Rickettsiales bacterium | reverse complement strand
GTTTCATATCCGTCACGCCTGGCAGCGGTGTAATCATGTGGCCGCCTGTTTCAGTTTGCCACCACGTATCCATAATCGGCGCACGCCCTTCACCCACCACATTATAATACCACAGCCATGCTTCGGGGTTGATGGGCTCGCCAACACTGCCTAATATTTTTAGTGATGCACGCGAGGTGCTTTTAACGAGCGCATCCCCAAGGCTCATGAGTGACCGAACGGCAGTGGGCGCGGTGTAAAATTTCGTGACTTTGTGCTTATCAATCACCTGCCAGAAGCGCGAACCATCGGGGTACGTAGGAATCCCCTCAAACATTAGCGTGGTGCTGCCATTGGCGAGTGGGCCGTAAACAATATAGCTATGACCTGTCACCCAACCCACATCGGCGGTACACCAATAGACATCGTCTTCCACCATATCGAACACGTATTTATGCGTGGTGGCGGCGAACACCATGTAACCCGCCGTGCTGTGCAGCAGGCCTTTGGGTTTGCCGGTAGAGCCAGAGGTGTAGAGAATGAAGAGCGGGTCTTCCGCATCCATCGCCTCAGGCGGGCAATCGGCAGATTGCTGAGGCACAATATCATGCCACCAGATATCGCAGTCTTGTTTCATAGGCACATCGGTGTCTGTGACCTTGAGTGTCAAAATATGCCGAACATTTAAGCCCTCAATCGCCGCATCGACATTCGCTTTAAGCGGAATTTTCTTACCGCCGCGCAAACCTTCATTGGCAGTTATCACAAAATCACTTTGGCAGTCTTCGATGCGGCTACGAATCGAGTCGGGCGAAAAGCCACCGAACACCACCGAATGCACCGCGCCAATGCGCGCGCAGGCCAACATCGCATAGGCGGCTTCGGGCACCATCGGCATATAAATCGTCACGCGGTCGCCCTTCTTCACGCCTAGCGATTTCATGGCATTAGCGAGTTTGCACACGCTCGCGTGTAGTTCATTATAGGTGATGGCTTTGCTTTGTGTTGGGTCGTCCCCTTCCCACACAATCGCGGTTTTGTTGCCGCGCGTTGCCAAGTACCTGTCGATGCAGTTGGCGGTGATATTCATCACCCCATCTTCAAACCATTTGATGCTAACATCACCATTAAATGTGGTGTTTTTGACTTTGGTGAATGGCTTTACCCATTCGAATTCACGCCCTATATCGCCCCAGAACCCTTCAGGGTCTCGCACGGAGCGATCATACATCTGCGCGTATTTCTCTTTGGTGAGATGAACGCCTTTGCCTGCAGGAATCAGTTGTGTCATAAGCGCTTTCTATGCCGAGATATAAACTAACGATTGAGTATGATGGCACAGCCTATTCGGGTTGGCAAATCCAAGAAAATACGCCCACCATCCAAGGCGCGTTACAGGCAGCTTTGAGCCATTTTTATGACCAGCCCATCGAAGCGCAATGCAGTGGGCGCACCGATGCGGGGGTGCACGCCAAAGGCCAAGTCGCGCATATCGACGCGCCAGACGAGCGCGATACGTATGCGATTGCCAAAGGCATCAACGCGATTTTGATTCCGCAACCCATCGTCGTCAAAACCGCCGAACTAGTGCATGACGACTTCCATGCGCGGTTTGACGCCAAGCGCAGACATTATGAATATCGCATCATCAATCGCCCCTCGCGCGCGGCACTCGATATTAATCGTGCGTGGGATATTTTCCGCCCGTTGAATATTGATGCGATGCGCGAAGCGGCGCAGTTTCTAATTGGTAAGCATGATTTTAATAGCTTCCGCTCCAGCGAATGTCAGTCGCAATTCTCGGTCAAAACGCTCGATACGTTGGAAATCGAGAAAGACGGCGAGAATGTCTTTATTCGCTGTTCGGCGCAGTCATTCTTGCATAATCAGGTACGCATTATGGTGGGCACGCTGGCCTATGTGGGTGTAGGCAAATTGCACGTCGCCGATGTTGAAAAAATTCGCGATGCCATAGACCGCCGCGCCGCAGCCGTCACCGCCCCTGCCTGTGGATTGTATTTCATGAAGGTTGATTACTAAGCCTAAACAAATTAGTGTTCTCTAATACATCAGGGAGAGAATCATGAATATCTTTAAAGCCACTACAGCAATCGCAAGTTCTTTGTGTCTTATGGCCTGCGCTAAACATGCTAATGAAATTCAGCCACAATATATCTCACCTATGCAGTATCAAAGTTACAGCTGCAAACAGCTTGAGATGGAAATGCAGTCACTATCACACCGCGTGCAAGAGGTCGGTGGAGTTGTTGAAAACACAGCTCAAAGCGATGATATGGAAATGGGTGTTGGTTTAGTATTGCTCTGGCCTACATTATTCTTCTTAGATGGAGACACTCCGCAAGCTGCAGAATATGCACGCCTTAAAGGTGAATTTGATGCACTAGAAAAAGCAGCAATCAAAAAAGAATGCGGGTTCAAAATTGAGCGCCCCAAATTGCCAGAGAAGCCCGTAGATAATTCACCAAAATATGGCGAACGTCGCCACGCCCACTAAACTCACGCGAAGTAGTTCTTCAGCATCTGCTCATAGACTTTCGCGAGGCCTTCGAGGGTTTTGACTTCCACCCGCTCGTCGACCATGTGCGCAGTGCGGCCAGTGGTGCCGAATTCAACGACGGGGCAATAGTCTTTGATGAAGCGCGCGTCTGACGTGCCGCCTGTGGTGGACAACGCTGGGCGTTGACCCGTAACGTCTTCTACGGCTTTTACCACCACATCGGTCAATGCTTTGTGTTCGGTGTGGAATGCCTCACCCGTCACGCGTTTAATAATGTCGAATTCGCCAAACGGCGCGCATTGTTTACGCACCCAGTCTTCGACGGATTGTGAGCTGTGAATGTCGTTAAAGCGCACATTAAATTTCGCCGAGACACTGGCGGGAATCACATTATAGACGGTGTTACCAACATCGATGCTGACAATCTCCAGATTACTTGGCTGGAAATATTCGGTGCCCGTATCCAGCGGTGTATTTTCGAGCGCCTGCAGCATGTTCAGTATGCGTGGGATAGGGTTATCGGCACGGTCTGGGTAGGCCACGTGCCCTTGCTTGCCACGTACCGTGAGTGTGAAACTCACACTACCGCGACGACCAATTTTCACCATTTCGCCAAGCACATCAGGATTCGTGGGTTCGCCCACGACACATACATCCAATACCTCACCGCGCTCTTTGAGCCACGCGAGCATTTTTTTTGTGCCGTTAATGGCGAATCCCTCTTCGTCTTGCGTAATCAGCAGCGAGATAGAACCTTTGGGGTTCGGGTTTTTCTCAACAAAATGTGCCGCGGCAATCATGAAGGCTGCGATGGCACCTTTCATGTCCTCCGCGCCACGGCCGATCAACTCGCCGTCTTTCACCTCGAGGTGGAATGGTGGCGTTGTCCACGCCGCTTCGTCGCCCACGGGCACGACATCCGTATGGCCCGCGAAGCAAAAGTTCGGCGCAGAGGTACCATAACGCAGATAGATGTTTTCGACAGAATCCGTACCGTCTTCGTGAAACGTATGGCGCAGCGCTTTGAAACCTAGCGGCTTTAAAAATTCTTCGATGACTTCATACACACCCGCTGTGTGCGGCGTAACGGACGGGCACGCAATCAGCGCCTTGGTGAGTGCGACAACATCACGCACGCAGCAGCTCGTTAATGCTGGTTTTGCTACGCGTTTTCTCGTCCGCGCGCTTCACGATAATCGCTGCAGCGAGATGCGGGTCAGCAGGTGTTTTACCAGGCAAGGTGCCAGGCACGACCACCGAATAAGCAGGCACGCGGCCATAGGTGATTTCACCCGTAGCGCGATCAACGATCTTTGTTGAAGCGCCGAGGAATACACCCATCGAAATCACTGAACCTTCTTCGACGATAACACCTTCAGCCACTTCCGAACGCGCGCCGATGAAGCAGTTATCTTCAATAATCACAGGGTTTGCCTGCAATGGCTCCAACACACCGCCGATGCCGACACCGCCAGAGATATGGCAATGCTTACCGATTTGCGCGCAGCTACCAATCGTTACCCATGTATCGACCATGGTGCCCTCGCCTACATAGGCACCGATATTGATAAAGCTCGGCATCAGTACGACGTTTTTGGCGACGAATGCGCCACGACGCACCACCGAACCCGGAACGGCGCGAAAGCCAGCGGATTCGAATTGAATCTCGCTCCATGCGCCGGTTTTCAGGGGCACTTTGTCCCAATGGCCATTGCCCATTAATTCATTGGCATTGAGGCGGAAGCTCAGCAAAATCGCCTGCTTCACCCACTGGTGGCAGCGCCACTGGCCATCGATTTTTTCCGCGACACGTAATTCCCCTGAATCAACGGATTTCAAGACCTTCTCGACTGCGTCGCGCACGTCGCCGCCCGTATTGGCATTGATTTCAGCGCGCTTTTCCCACGCGGTTTCAATAACAGACTGTATCTTGGCGTTCATTATCCTATCCTTGTGCTTGGTCTTTCTTGGCTCTATATAGCCCCCAGCGAGGTTTACAATGTTTATTCAAACGGAAGCAACACCAAATCCCAACACCATGAAATTCCTGCCTGGGCAGGATGTTCTGGGCGACAAAACAGCATTTTTCACCAGCCGTGAGAATGCGGCGACATCGCCACTTGCATCGGCACTGTTTGTATTGGCCGATATTCGCGCGGTATTTTACGGCTCTGACTTTGTGACCGTGACGAAAACAGAAGCGTCATCATGGGATGTGTTGAAGCCACAAATTTTGACCACGATGGTGGAGCATTACCAATCCGGCAACCCGCTGATGGTGGAAGTGAAAGAAAAAGCCAAAAGCGACATTAGCTATTCGGCGGATGAGCAAGAGATTGTTGAGCAAATCAAAGAATTAATCGAAACGCGCGTGCGCCCCGCCGTTGCGCAAGATGGCGGCGATATCGTGTTCCATTCCTTCAAAGAAGGTATCGTACATTTGGAAATGCATGGTGCGTGCTCAGGCTGCCCTAGCTCAACTGCCACGCTGAAAAACGGCATCGAGAATATGCTGAAGCATTATATTCCGGAAGTGATTGCGGTAGAGCCTGTTGCTTAGGCGTTGATATCGAGCAGCGCCTTGTCCATCTCTTCTTTGGCTTTGAGGACTTTGAGATTGGCTTTGAAGGTATAGGTCGCGAGATTCTGGTCGATGGCTTCCTGTTCCAGCGAAACACCCTCGCCTTCAACGTTCACCACATCGGTTCGCACACCACCCTCAACCACCGAAGACTGTACCACGCGCTGCGCGGTGAAATTCGGCGTGGTCGCATTCGCCGTATTATTTGCGCTCACGGCCAAACGGCGCTCAGAAGCGTTCAAACCCGTTAGTGCGATTTTTGATGCGTCAATCATGCGTACCCCATTAGTCTATGCTTATAGCATATCAGGGGAAGTTTAACAAAGATTGAAGAATAAAACGGATTTGAAGGGTATTTTATCTAAATATGATGCTCCGGACATCGGCGCACCGCCTAGTCCTCCACGCGCTTCGCGGCTCATGGCTGACTCGCGCCTACTGGCGCTCGAATAACGGGATTACATCACCCATCCGCCAGCTTGCGCATCGCTATAAAGCTCGTAATTGCGGCTGTTGAATAGCTGGTAATGCCACCATTCGTTGCGGTAAAAGTCCCAGCCCGCGGTGGTCATAATGCCCATGAGCAGCAGGCGGTTTTTTTGCGCCTCAGCACTTATTTCCATATTGCCGTGGTGTGATAATGGCGTGAAGGAGTCAAAGGCCGTGCCCATATCGAGCTCTTTGCCGTCTTTGGTAAGGTTTAGGTCAATCGCCGTACCGCGCGAATGGGGCGAACCTTTGTTAGGGTCAGCTAGAAAGCTCGGGTCTGGCGTATGGTTCCAGAGTTTCCATTGCGCCTCGGTGGGGCGATAAGCATCGAACAGGATAAAACTTAGACACTGTGCCTTTGCCAGTGCAATCGCTACTTTCAGTTTTTCAGCAGCTTCAGGGTGTAGCAAGCATTTAGCGTCGGCACGGTAAACGGGAACGCCGGTAAAATTATCTGACGTAGCGTAACGAAGGTCGATTTTTACGCCATATTCTGCTTCGGTAATCTCAACGAGCATCGGCCAATGACTTTGCATGTTGGGTTTGAATCATCACCTGACAGGCACCGCTGAGTGCTTTGCGGTCTTCGAAATCTTCCAGCAATTGCGGTGGATGAAAATGCATCGTCGCGGTGACGGATTGATAGCCCATCAGGCGCAGGAAGTGACCGAAGAACGTCGCCTCCCCCACCCATGCCACATGGTCGCGCAGCGTGTCGGGAATGAGTTGATCGTTAATGTGCGTGTAACTGATAGTAACGGGCTGCACCGGCAGATTGTGATTTTCCGCCAAGCTGAAGAAACCGCTTTTGAAGGGTTTGACATTGATGCCGTCATTCGTGGTGCCTTCAGGGAAAATGCACACGACTTTACCCATATCCAGCTTCTCGAGCATCTCTTCGCGCGCTTCCTGCATCTGGCTTGGTTTGCGCTCAACAAATACGCAATCTGCCAACACGGCCATAAAACCGATGACAGGCCAAGAGCGGATTTCACGTTTGGGAGTGAAAGAGACAGGCACTTTGCTGCCAATAATAAATATATCCGCATAGCTCGCGTGATTCGCCACCAATAAAAGCGGTCTTTTGGTAGATAGCTCACCCTCTACGTTTACCTTGAGCGAAAGGATACTTACGACACCTTTTAGGTGCATATGCACCAGCCAACGACGAATCGACTGGCTACGCAGTAACCACATCACAAACACTGGAATAATCCAGAAGATGGTGCATGCGGTGAGGAGTATCGCACGCAGCACAATACGCAGCTTGTAAGGTGACTGGATTTCTTTCACTTACGCCCCAGCCTGATATTTGTTAGTGTATTTTTCGCCTACATTATCCATACGCACTACGATGGATACGTCGGTCGTGTTGAACGCGTAATCAACGACAGCACCGTCACCAATATGCCCGCCAAGGCGAAGATAGCCTTTAATCAATGTCGGCAATTGATTGAGTGCGGTGCGCGGGTCAATCGCCTCTTTTGCCATGAGGTTGATATTGGTGTAATACTGGTCAAGTGCACGCGGGCGAATATCTTCAGGCGCGAGGTGGAAATGATGAAGGTACGCCAACGCAAGCTGGTGCGCCTTTGGGTCCGTGCCTGCAAAGCTCGCACAGCCAAATAATAGTTTGATGTCTTTTGCTGAAACAAATGCGCCAATCCCCTTCCAAAGAAGCTGAATCACAGGCCTTGTGCGATAGGGAATTTCCACGCAGCTACGCCCAAGCTCCATTATCTCACCTTGGTGCGCGATGAGCTTGTCGATGTTATATTCACCTTGCGTATAAAAATTACCAATCTGCTTCATATTGGTGCGTGTTAGCAGACGATAGGTGCCGACAATTTTTTCGTCGCCACTACGCGAATTATCAATAACAAGCACATGGTGGCAGGCTGGGTCGTATTGATCAAAATCGCGTTTTTGCGTGCGCACTTCCTGATTGGCGCTCGCACCCATTTCTTCGCAGAATACGCGGTAACGCAGGCGCTGTGCCGCGTGAACTTCCGCCTCGCTTTCGGCAAGACGCACGACAAGATTACCTTGCACAATCGGCTCAAAGACAGGGTCAAAGGTCATAGATTATTTGCTTTCCAGCGGTACGCAGTAAAGCTCCAAGCGGTGATCCACCAACTTGTAGCCAAGTTCCTTTGCAATACGTACCTGCAGTTTCTCGATTTCTTCGTTGCTGAATTCAATCACTTTCCCTGATTTTAGATCTATCAAGTGGTCGTGATGCTCTTCCGACATTTCTTCGTAGCGCGAACGACCATCACCAAAATCATGGCGCTCGATAATTCCTGATTCCTCAAGCAGCTTCACCGTGCGGTAAACCGTTGCGATACTGATATTTTCATCCAGCTTCACGGCGCGTTGATAGAGCAACTCAACATCGGGGTGGTCATGTGAATCACTCAAAGCACGCGCAATCGTGCGGCGCTGGCCGGTCATTTTCAGACCTTTTTCAATACATTTTTTCTCAAGATTGGATGACATGGCGCGCAGTCTAGTCATGAAAGGCATTAAGGCAAGTAAAACACTCAACTTATTCCGCTATGCAGCATCCAAGCCTATATCCACGGCACGCACAGAATGCGTCAGGCGGCCTACCGATATCACGTCCACCCCCGTTTGGGCGATGGCTTGAACGGTTTCAAGCGATACATTGCCTGATGCTTCGGTGAGGATGTTTTTGGGCTTCGCAAGCGTAACGGCTTTGCTGAGGGTCGCATGATCCATGTTATCGAGCAGCACAATATCCGCACCTGCGGCTACCGCTTCCTCGACTTGCTTCAATGTGTCGCATTCGACTTCTATACGGCTTGAGAATGGCACATTTTGTTTCGCGGCTTTGACGGCAGCTTCAACGCTGCCCGCAATGGCGAGGTGATTATCTTTGATGAGCACCGCGTCATAAAGCCCCATACGATGATTATGGCCGCCACCACAGCGTACCGCATATTTTTGTAGCTCGCGCCAACCCGGCAACGTCTTACGTGTATCGACAATCTTCGCAGCCGTACCCGCCACTGCATTCACATAAGCACGCGTAACAAGCGCAATGCCCGAAAGATGTTGGACGATATTCAGCGCCACGCGCTCACCCGCCAGAATCGCGCGCACTGGGCCTTCAATCGTGGCAATGGTTGTGCCTGCTTCGATGTAGTCACCTTCGGCTACCTTCACTTCAACCTTACAGCGCTCATCAATCAGGCTGAAAATCATCGGCAAGAAGATGCTACCTGCCACGACCAACTCTTCACGCGCACGAAATACATAGTTTCCAGTCGCTTGCTCAGGGATAACCACCGCACTGGTGATATCGCCGCTGCCGATATCCTCTTGCAGTGCGCTCATCAAAAATGCCTGAATATCGAATGTCCGTTGCATGGTGGGGCTTTCTGTCCTACTTAATCCATATCTGTCATTCCCGCGTAGGCGGGAATCCATGCTTTACCGCTTGGACGTCCCAGCGTGTTGGCATAGACCCCCGCCTGCGCGGGGGTGACGTAGTTATAAAAGAGAAAACCATGGCTGCCAATAGCTATCCTATCATCCACCATACGTTTGATGTGCTGATTATCGGCTCAGGCGGTGCGGGTTTGCGCGCTGCCATTGCAGCCAGCACGGGCGATTTGCGCGTCGCGGTGGTTTCGAAAGTGCAACCGCAACGCAGCCATACCATGGCCGCGCAGGGTGGGATTTCCGCAGCCTTGGGCAATCGTGGGGCGGATGACTGGCGCTGGCACATGTATGACACGGTGCGCGGCTCCGACTGGCTGGGCGATCAAGACGCGATTGCGCGCCTGTGCGAAAAAGCACCCGAAGCGATTCGCGAATTGGCGGATTGGGGCGTTCCCTTCACGCTCGATGAGAAAGGCAATATCTATCAGCGCCCCTATGGTGGGCAGACGGTGGAATATGGCAAAGGCCCCGCTTACCGCGCGTGTGCTGCGGAGGACCGTACGGGCCAAGCCATCATGCAAACGCTGATACACAAAGCGAAATCGCAGCCCGTGACATTCTTCAGCGAGTTTTTCGCGCTCGATTTATTGATGCAGGGCGGTGCTTGCCACGGTGTCGTTGCGTGGGACATGGCGACCGGAACCTTCCACGCCTTCCAAGCACAACTCACTATTTTGGCAACGGGTGGTTATGGGCAAGTCTATAGCTCGACCACGGCGGCGCATACTTGCACGGGTGATGGCAATGCGATGGTGCTGCGCGCGGGATTGCCGCTCATGGATATGGAATTCGTGCAGTTCCACCCCACAGGGCTATACGGCACAGGCATTTTGATTACCGAAGGCGCGCGCGGTGAAGGTGCATTCTTGGTGAATGCGATTGGTGAGCGCTTCATGAATCGCTATGCGCCACAGACCAAAGACCTTGCGAGTCGTGATGTGATTGCACGCTCCATGCTGCGTGAGATTCAAGAAGGGCGTGGCTGCGGCACAAAACGTGACCATTTACATATCGACATGCGCCATTTGAGCGAAGATATCTGGCAAACTAAATTGCCTTATATTGATTCACTCTGCCAGATGGTCATGAAGCTCGACCCGCGCAAAGACCTCATCCCCGTCGTGCCAACGGTGCATTACACGATGGGCGGTATTCCAACCAATGTTGAAAATCAGGTGATGGATGCGCAAGGCGAGCGCGTGGAAGGCTTGATGGCAATTGGCGAAGCGGCCTGCAATTCGATTCACGGCGCGAATCGCTTGGGCTGCAATTCTCTACTGGATTTGATGGTGTTCGGTAAAGATGCGGGCGTGTGGGCGACTGAGAATCTTGCGCCCACCGCTTCACTACCAGCCCTCAAAAAAGCAACCATTGATAGCGCTCTGAAATGGTTTGACAGCATCATCACCATGAATGGACATTTACCTGCGAGCTCCATGCGGAAGCAAATTCAAGAAACGATGAGTGCCTGCGCACCCATTTTCCGCACCGAGGATATTATGGTCGTCGGCGCAAAACAGCTGCAAACCCTTGCGCAACGGTGTCACGAATCGCTCGGACTCAAGGACAAATCGCTGGTATGGAATAATGAATTGGTCGGCGCGCTGGAAACGAAAAATCTATTACTGCAAGCGATTGCCACCATGCGCGCAGCGTTGGAGCGCAAAGAAAGTCGCGGCGCGCACTACCGCGAGGATTACCCCACGCGTGATGATGTGCATTGGTTAAAACATAGCTTGGTGGGCGTTGAGGTAAAAGGCGCTTCGCATTACAATACCCGCGAAGTGCGTAAGCCCGAAACCCCTGAAGCACCTTATTTCGAGCCAGAGGCGCGGGTGTATTAAACGCTCATCTCCAGCATTCTGAGCAGCGGTTTTTTGGCAGCGTTGATTTGCACGGCGGTCATCTCCAGTGATGGCGACTTATCACGCATGCAGGCATAGAGTTTTTCCATCGTATTCATTTTCATAAACTCACAGGTATTGCACGCCACGCACGCCCCACCATCGAGCGCCGAGGGAACGGGGTAAAATTTACTGCCCTGCGCGTTCTTCTCCATTTGGTGAATAATGCCCGCCTCGGTCATCACCAGAAATTCTTCGCCTTTATGCGCTTGCGTAAATTTGAGTAGCGCTGAGGTAGAGCCAATAAAATCCGCATGATTGAGCAGTGCTTCAGGACATTCAGGGTGCGCAATCACATGCGCCTTGGGGTGATGGGTTTTGAGCTTGATAAGTTCACGCTCGGAAAAGCGCTCATGCACCATACAACTACCGTCCCACAGCACCATGTTGCGACCCGTTTTTTTATTCAAGTAACTGCCCAAAAACTTATCGGGCGCGAAGATAATTTTTTGATCGTGAGGTAGT
>JBMOEL010000055.1:0-11492 GCA_049314715.1 Rickettsiales bacterium | reverse complement strand
GTTGCAGTGCAATGAGGAGTGCTGATTTGGCAGACGCACCATGCGTCATATGCATGATGTGTTAGCGTTCTGAGAAATAGAGAAAAATCGACTAAACTTCGCGGTGCCCGCCGCCGCCCGTGCCAAAATCACGCGGTAAGCCATGCGTGATGGGCCCAGATTGCACATCATGCGCCAACATGCGCGCAAATTCTGCGGCCTGTTGGTTGGCCTTACTGAAATCCGACGACATTTGTGCCGCAATACGCGCCAGCAGTGCTTGTTTACCAGGCTTTGCGCCAATTCGGCCGCTATTGATGAGTGATACAAGCGGCGTATTAAGTGGGTTTTTGCCAATGCCTAGAATCATCATCTGGAATCCACCGGAAACATCCGCGTCGGGCAACATGCCGAACAGCGAGCCTGGCCCCATACCACCACGGGCAGCCTGCTCCATCGACTGCATTTGGGCTATGCGACTGATAATATCATCTGCCATGGCGTCTATTATACTATGGAAATAGCAAATATTCTATTAATTAAACGCCGCTTTTTTGAAGGGGCAATCGAGCGAAAAAGCTGGGATATCAACGTCAAAATGCTCGCCCTTGGTATTCACCATTTCGTAAGCCCCAAGCATGATGCCCGATGGCGTATTGAGCGAGGTGCCCGACGTATATTGAAACGCTTTACCAGGTTCAATCACAGGGCTTTCACCAATCACTCCCGGCCCGCGCACTTCTTGAGTAAGGCCATGCTCGTCGGTAATCTGCCAATAGCGATTGAGCAGCTGCACCGTTTCAGAACCGTGATTTTCCAATTGAATCGTGTAGGCCCAGACATAATGGCCGTCGGATGGCTCCGAGTGCTCGTTCAAAAACGTTGGCACCGCAGTGACTTTGATATCGCGTGTAACTTTGCTGAACATGGAGGGGATATAAGTACGATGTTAGGCGAAAGTCAAGGGTGGCTAACCACCAATACGCCGCATAAACTCCATACCCAACTGTAGTTGAGCGCTCTCGATAAATTCATCGGGCTGATGCGCTTGATCAATCGAACCAGGCCCACAAATAATCGTGTTCAAACCGTGATGTTGGAAAATGCCACCTTCCGTGCCATAGGAAACATATTCGGCGTGGTTACTATTGGCAAGGCGCTTGGCAAGCGCGATGTGCTCGCTAGCTTCATCCACCGCGCCGAGACCATGGACATTCGTCAGTTGGCGCGTGACGATTGAGGTGGTGGGGTCGATTGCTTTCATCGCATCTTCGAGGGCAATGCATTGTTCATAGTATGGCTTGAGTAATGCCGCCACATCCGTATTTGGTAATGGGCGTACTTCCCACGCGATGCGGCAATGGCGCGGAATGATATTACGCGCTGTGCCACCCTCGACCACGCCCACATGAACGGTGGTGTAGTTAGGAATGAAGCCTGATTTCTTGTCAGCTTTTTTGCGTGCACGAATGGAGATGTCATTGAGCGTGTGAATCAACTCGCCCATCAGCATCACCGCATTCACGCCTTGTTGTGGCATGCTCGAATGGGCTTCGCGCCCTGTGATAATCGTCTCGTACGAAAGTATGCCTTTATGCGCAATGACGAGCTTCATATCGGTCGGCTCACCAATCACCACCAGCGAAGGCTCGACATGTTCTTCAATTAATTTTTGCGCCATAGGTGCGGCGCCCAAACAGCCAATTTCTTCGTCATGCGAGAAGGCAAACCAGATGGGTTTTTTAGGCGATTGCGCTTTCCAATAGTCTACATGCGCCAGCGCGAGGGCAAGGAAAGATTTCATATCACTCGTGCCGCGCCCATAAAACCGCCCACCTCGAAAGGCTAATTGGTAAGGGTCGGACGACCAAGGTTGACCAAGCGTTGGTACCACATCCGTATGGCCGGAGAGCACGATACCGCCCTGACCCTTTGGGCCAATACGCGCTAAGAGCGATGCTTTGCAATTGCCTTCATTGACGCGTTCATATGGCACAGCGCGACGGCCTAGAAAATCCTCGACCCATTCAATAAGCGCAAGATTGCTTTGGTGGCTGGTCGTATCGAAGCTCACCAGCTTGGCGAGAATTTCAATGACGTTTTCTAGGGATGGAACCGACAAGCTACCCTCCAACTCTTGTCATCCTCGAAAAATCGTCAGGAGACGATTTTATCGGGGATCCAGACTCCAAAAACGCAAGGAGGCGTTTTTGGAAACTTCATAATTCCAAAATTTTCTCCTGAAAATTTTGGAGATGGATTCCCCTATAATTTTGTCTCCTGACAAAATTCGGGGAATGACGATGATTATTCCTATGCCACCTTTTTAGGCGGTTCCATCATCTTTGGCAAATCACCAATGAGCCCCATCGCGTGGCGCATGAAGAAATGCTTGAGGGGCGGCATACGTTCAACCATCTTCAGCCCTGTGCGGCGTAGAAATGCAAGGGATGGCGAGCGGTTCGAGAATAAGCGGTTAAGCAAGTCCGTACTCGCCGTCATGCTCACCGAATCAAATTTCCGCCAGCGTTGATAATGCTTCAGTACCTCTTCCGCGCCGAGGTCAGCTTTGGCGTTATGCTGGTCGACGAGTAACTCCGCAAGCACCGCCACGTCACGGTAACCGAGGTTCACACCCTGACCTGCAATGGGGTGAATACCATGCGCTGCGTCACCCACTAAGACGAAACGTGGCGCGATGAATTCCGTCGCGGTTTGGAGTTTGAGCGGATAGGCAAAGCGTTTGCCAACCGCTTTCACCTTGCCCCAATACTCGCCACTGCGCCGTGCAAGCTCGGCATTAAATTCGTCGTCACTTAGTTTTATGTAATGTGCGGCGTCATCTTCATGCTCTGTCCAGACGATGCCGCTGCGATGCGCGCCCGCTGCATCATCAATGAGCGGCAATATGGCAAAAGGCCCTGCGGGCATGAAGCGTTCCAGCGCGAGGCCGTGATGTGGGTTTTCATGTTCCATCACGCAGACAATCGCCGTCTGATCATACGAGATAATGCGGTAATCAATGCCCGCCTTGTCGCGCAATCCTGAAAATCTACCATCCGCCGCCACGAGCAATGGGGCCTTCAATTCGCGACCATCATCGAGTTTCGCCACCACATGCGTATCGAAGGTTTCATAATCCGTGACCTTTAACCCACTCAGCATGGTGATGCCCGACTGCTCGGTGACTTTCTTGTAGAGTCCACGGCGAATCACATGATTCTCGATGATATAGCCGAATGGTTCATCGCCCACATCCTTGTCATGGTAATGCACAAACCCTTCGGCAAAGCCATCACACACGCGAATATCGTGAATGGGTGAAATGTCGGGCGCGATATATTGCCATGCGCCGATGCGCTCCAAAATTCGCACCGAGCCGAGCGCAATCGCGCTGGTGCGACCATCAAAACTGGTTTCGAGTTGGTCTTTGGCGGGAATGGGGTCAATCACCACAACGTTGAGGCCGCCTTGTGCAAGTGCAAGCGCCAGCGCATTACCAACCAAACCGCCACCCGCAATGATGATGTCATAGGAATTCATGCTGCTGGTGTAGCACGCGCCAGATTACTTGCAACCCTGACTCTTTTTTATGCAGCCTGCTATTTCTATTAGCAGGCGCGTTGTGCGGGCTAAATCCTATCCGATTGATTTTACTCATTATCTAGACTGGCACGGGACTTGTAACACCTCGTGCACTTTATTTGTTCCTGCAACCACTAAGGGGGTGGCTTTACGGCCTCCCTTTTTTTGTGCCATAAGTACAGGATGAAAATTGCATCTTGGAACGTCAACTCTGTCCGCATTCGTGGGCATATTCTCAAACGCTATGTGGAGATGGCCAAGCCCGATGTGCTGTGCCTGCAGGAAACCAAGGTCGAGGATAAAGACTTCCCGCATGATTTGGTGAGTGAGCTTGGCTTCACGCATCACCTGTTTTCGGGACAGAAGAGTTATAATGGTGTCGCGATTTTCTCGAAGGTTCCACTCACGTTACATAGCACCCATGATGTTTCGGGCAGCGGCGCGAAACGCCATATCGCCGCAACGCTACCCAATGGTATCGAGATTCATAATTTCTATGTGCCTGCGGGTGGCGACATTCCCGACCCGAAGGAGAACGAGAAGTTCGACGATAAATTGAAGTTCATTGCGGGTATGACGAAATGGTCAAAAACCGTAGACCCGAAAAAGCCTGTGGTGATTTTGGGGGATATGAACATCGCGCCCTATGAGCATGATGTGTGGTCGTCCAAACAATTGCGCGATGTGGTGAGCCACACCAATATTGAGCGCGAGAAGATGCTGGTGCTACGCGATACGATTGGTTGGATTGATGCTGCGCGCGAATTCACGCCGATGGAGGAGAAGCTCTATAGTTGGTGGAGTTATCGTAATCGTGATTGGAAAGTCGCAAACCGTGGCCGCCGCTTGGATCACATCTGGGTAACGCCCGCGCTGAAATCAGCGCTTAAGGGACATATGATTACAAAAGAAACCAGAGATTGGGAAAGCACGTCGGACCACGTGCCGATACTTTTGGAATTAAAGCTCTAATCGAGCAGATTTCGAATCGAGATATTCTTCAGTGCAGGGCGGGTGCAGTAGAAGAGCACCGCAAGCCACACGAAACCAAGCACTGCTGCTACGGGAAGTAAGTACATTAGTGAATGCTCACGGGGTCGAGGTTGTTTTGACGCGCCGTGTAATAGGCGCCTTCCTCGGTTGGGAAGATTGCAAGCTGCGTACCGTCTGCGGCGAATACTGCGAACCCTGCCTCGTTGCCATCACTCACTGGCTTAATATATGCCATGGTCTCAACGCCTACCATTGACATCATCAGTTCTTCCAAGGTTACGGTTTCTACTTGCATTTTTCTGTCTCCCAGTCGGTTTTTGTCTTACTTGCAATCTAACAAAAATCCGCTGCCTTAAGTGTGACAGTTGCGTGAAATCGCATAGCCTGTGGATTGTAACAGAAGTGTCATATTAGATTGCTTCCAGCTCGTTCTGCTGAACTCGCCATGAAGCGTGCTCAAGGCTGTCTCGCGCTGCTGCGCTCGAATAACGGGATTTAGTGTGTCTTAGCGCTTTCTTGGCGCGACACCGCGTGGGTCGATGAAGATAAACATCTTATCGTTAATGACTGGGCCAAAGGCCGCGTTTTGCAACTGAATGCTGGTTTCGCCACCTGCTGCATCCATAATCTTCATTTGCTTGAGCTGCATCGGTTTTTCGGTCAACTCCAGCGTGAGCGTGCCCTGCTCTGGTTGCTCGCGCTGTACGATCGAGGCGCGAATGATGCCACCTGATTTTTTGAAATCGACCAACACCGTTGCAGGGCTTTGCAAGCGAATATCCTTTTGCGCAAGAAAGCCCGCCAAGGTTTCATCGAGCGGAATGTAATTTACTTGGTCCAGCGACGCATCGAAATAGGTGACGGTTTTGCCATTTGATACGAGGAGAATCGGTGTTGGCGGATTATATTGCCAGCGCATTTTACCCGGACGCTTGAGGTAGAATTTGCCCGTCGCCAACTCACCATTGGGAGAGACTTGATTAAAGTCCGCCACAATCGAACTAATGCCCGACAGGTAGGTTTCGACTTCTTTTACCTGCTTGGCGTTCCACTCCCCCGCGAAGGCTGGGGTGGCAAAAAGGCAGAGAATCAGTGCGAGGTGCTTTTTCATGAGGTGCGTGTAGCCTATAAATGCTAACGCATCAAGACTTCACGTTTGCCAACGTGATTGGCGGGGCCGACGATGCCCTCTTCTTCCATGCGGTCAATCATCCGTGCGGCGCGGTTATAGCCGAGCTTCAGACGGCGTTGCAGGTAGCTGGTGGATGCTTTGCCGTCCTGAATCACGATTTGTTTGGCCTGACGGTAGAGGTCTTCCTCGGCACCACCCGCGCCGTCCATCATATCCGCCATGTTAGCTTCTTCCTCGTCGTCACGCGTCACCGCCTCTTCATAAGAAGGCTCACCTTGTGTGCGCAGATAATTAGTTACGGCCTCGACTTCCTTGTCGGAAATGAAGGGGCCATGCACGCGCGTGATGCGCCCGCCGCCGGCCATGTGCAACATGTCACCTTGGCCGAGCAGTTGCTCCGCCCCCTGCTCGCCCAAAATGGTGCGCGAGTCGATTTTGCTGGTCACTTGGAACGAAATACGTGTCGGGAAGTTGGCTTTGATAACGCCCGTAATCACATCCACCGACGGGCGCTGGGTTGCCATGATGATATGAATGCCCGCTACACGTGCCATCTGCGCAAGGCGCTGGATGGAACCTTCGATTTCCTTACCTGCCACAATCATAAGGTCAGCCATCTCGTCGACAATCACCACAATGAATGGCAACGGCGTAGTATCAAGTGCCTGCTTTTCCATGATGGGTTTGCCGGTTTCGGCGTCGAACCCTGTTTGCACGGTGCGGAATAATTCTTCGTCATTATGGCGCGCTTCTTCAAGGCGCTTATTATAGTTTTCGATATTGCGCACGCCGAGATTGCTCATCAAGCGGTAACGATTTTCCATTTCCTTCACCGCCCATTTGAGCGCAACAACCGCTTTACCTGGCTCGGTCACCACCGGCGAAAGCAGATGCGGGATATTGTCGTAAATCGACAGCTCAAGCATCTTCGGGTCAATCATGATGAATTTGCACTGTTCCGGCGTCAGGTGATAAACGAGTGACATAATCATCGTATTAATCGCCACCGATTTACCTGAGCCTGTCGTCCCCGCCACCAACAAGTGCGGCATACGTGCAAGGTCGGCAATGATGGGCTCGCCACCAATATCACGCCCAAGTACGAGCGGCAGTTTCGCTTCCGTATCCTCATACGTTTCGTCTTCGAACAGTTCGCGCAGCACCACCATTTCGCGGTTACTGTTGGGTAATTCAATACCAATCGCGTTACGTCCCGGAATCACCGCGATGCGCGCAGAAATCGCGCTCATTGAACGGGCAATATCATCCGCCAAGCCAATAACGCGGGAAGATTTAATACCCGGCGCGGGCTCCAGCTCATAGAGCGTCACCACAGGGCCGGGACGCACGTTGGTGATTTCACCTTTCACGCCAAAATCCATGAGCACGGATTCAAGCAAGCGTGCATTTTGCTCTAGCGCTGATTCGCTTTGTGGCTTGACGGCCTTGCTGGATTTTTTCTGCAATAAATCAAGTGATGGCAGCGTGAACGTACCCTTACGCGGGCGCAGGCCAAGCGATCCTTGATTATCAACTTTCTTTGATTTTTTTGCCTGTACGCGTTTTTTGGTAAGGACTGGCTCATCGTCTTCCACATCGACTTCGTCGTCATCATCATCGCTTGCGGCTTCTTCTATGTCCTCTTCCTCTTCGGCGTAGCGACGTCGCGCCACCATCTGCCAGAGACTTATCACACCGCCCACAACAACGCCCGTTGCCGTGCGTAGGATAATCGACAGTGCAATATATTCATGCAGGCGCAAGCCAAGCGCCAAAGGCAATGTGACGAGGCATAGCACGACCATCAAGGCGATTGCGCCTAATGTTGGTAATACCTGAATCAGTGCCATACTGACAATAATGCCAATAGCGCCGCTGGCATGCGCAAGCCACGCTGCACCGCTTGAGGCCGCCAACAAGGCAAGTGCCGCAGAGCCCGTAACCAACGTAAGCACTAACGCCAGAATACGCCAGCCCATGCTCAATTCCGTGTCTTTCATCACCCAGCGCCATGCCCAGCCGAGTGGCGCAATCACCAAAATCGCCGCCATGAATCCAAACAATTGGCGGCATATATCGGCCAGTATTGCACCTGTTAAGCCAACGGCATTTTGCACCTGTTCGTTGCCCGAATGGTTCCATGATGGGTCGCCCGCATGGTACGTCAGCAGGGATGCAGCGAGTAAAATACTGAACGTCACCGCTATGAGCGCGTAAATCTCGGCGCTGCGGCGAGCGATGAATTCAGGAACGGGAATCATATTGACGGCGCGACGCAGCATGACAAAATCCTCACTTATCCACAGTCAGACTAGCCACCGGAACAACCCTACAGCAAGCAGAAACCCTTGGTTTTTTAGCTTTTTGCCCCTCTATTCGTCACCTGTTGCGGCAAAGGCGCAATTGGGGTGGTTTCACCCTTGCAAACTGCCCTGTTTCGCCTAGGTTATGGGCGGCTGGCGGCGGGCGATGCCCCCGCGAATCCGGTCAGGGCCGAAAGGCAGCAGCCGTAACGGGATTCGCATCGGGTCGTCCGTCAGCCACTTAGCCTAAGGAAATCCACCTCATGAAGCATGTTGTCGTTGTACACTCCCATAATTTTTCTGCATGGTTCCTTGGCGGACAAAAATTGAAGAATTCCTTCGCAGTTAATTTTAATAGCTGCGATTTCGTTGATAGATCATTGCGTGAATCAGAAGAAGTTGATGAAGATTCGACGAGTCTAGAAGAGTATCATCAAGGGCTGCAATCAGAAGATGGTATCCAGTTCTATCACTTTAAAAAAAAGGTACCAAAAGCTGAAATGCCTTTTACCGAAGAAGCCTTACAATACTGGATTCAAAAGCTAGAAGAGAGTCTGCCAGAAGGCCATTCACTAGATGGCATCGTTATCCCTTGTGGGTATATTGACAAAACGCCTCCTGAAGCGATGATAAACTGGCTCAAGGAAATAAAACAACGCTGGCCAAATCTTAAAGTAATGGTAACTGAACCACACATAAGCCTAAGGACTGGAGATGAGGCAGCCGACAAGAAGGCTGCTGATTCTTCGTATGTTACTGCCGCTTCTCAGGAAGCTGCTGATAATCCGCATTTCGTAGGTAAAGTTATAACTAAGGAAGATAAAGAGTACCAGTTGCATGAAATGATTGATGTCGCCACAAACAATCTCTCGCCAGAGAAAACAGCGGGTGTCTTGCGCGATATGCTTGGCATGCCTGATTTACCCGACCTCTCAAAAGGTAGATAGTTAAGGATAGTATGTATCGCGTTTTAGCTCGTAAATATCGCCCGCAAACATTTCATGACCTGATCGGTCAGGAGGTGCTGGTGCGCACACTCACCAACGCGTTTGCGTCGGGTCGTATCGCCCATGCCTTCATGCTCACGGGTATTCGCGGGATTGGTAAAACCACCACGGCACGTATCATTGCACGCGGCTTAAATTGCATTGGCGCGGATGGAAATGGCGATGCAACGACCGACCCGTGCGGTGTATGCAGCAACTGTATCGCGATTGCCGAAGACAGACACGTTGACGTCATCGAGATGGATGCGGCGTCGAACACCGGCGTGGAGAATATGCGCGATGTGATTGAGTCTGTGCAATACGCGCCTACCAGCGCGCGCTACAAAGTCTACATCATCGACGAGGTGCACATGCTCTCCAAAAGCGCGTTCAACGCGCTGCTGAAGACACTGGAGGAGCCGCCTCCGCATGTGAAATTTATTTTCGCAACAACCGAAATTCGTAAAATTCCCGTCACGATTATTTCGCGCTGCCAGCGTTTCGATTTGAAGCGCGTGGATGGGGACATGTTGGCGAATCATTTGATTGATGTCGCGGGACGCGAGAACATTGTGCTCGACACGCTTTGCGCACAACTCATTGCCACGGCTGCCGAAGGCTCGGTGCGTGATTCGCTTTCGATTCTTGACCGCGCGATTGCCATGCACACGGATAATAACGGCAATACCGACATTAAGTCCGACACGTTGCGCGACATGCTCGGTCTGGCCGACAAATCACAAGTCTTCACGCTGCTCGAACAGATTACGACCGGCAAAGTGGAAGAGGCGTTGACGCAAGCGAATACGCTGCACAATCAAGGTGCTGACCCGCAGATTCTGCTCAGCGATATGATGGAAATCGTGCATTACATCACCCGCGTGGCGACCGCGCCGCAACTGGCGAGTGACGTACATTATTCACCGCGCGAGCAGGAAAATGCGAAGCGTCTGGCGAAGGAACTTTCCATTCCCGCGCTCACGCGTGCGTGGCAGATTCTGCTCAAAGGTGCAGAAGAAATGCGCCAAACATCGCAAGCACTGCCGTGCTTGGAGATGGTTCTGGTGCGCCTTGGCTATGCATCACAATTACCAACGCCTGCTGCGCTTATCAAGCAATTGCAGCACCCCGCTGTCACCGCTTCCGCAGCGGTGATTCAGCACGAAGCGCCGCCTGCCCCGCGCAGCACTTCTTCTTACTCTGCACCTGTGTCACACGGCTCTGCTGCATTGGCGACCCATTCGGTTGCAGCACCGCAAACACAACCACAGACGATGGCGAAAGTGGAAACGTTTGAGGATGTGTTGGAGCTGTTTAAACTCAAACGCGAGCCTATGTTGCTAAGTCATCTTTGCAGTGATCTGCGTCTGGTGAGTTTTGCGAAGGGCAAAATCGAAATGCGCCCGATTACGCATATTGCAGCGGATGTTCCAGCGCGCATTAACCGCCTGTTACAACAATGGACGGGTGAGCGTTGGGCGCTGATATTTAGTGATGCTGAAGGCCAGCCCACCATTACCGAGCAGCGCAAAATGGAAGCCGCTAAGCTGCGCCAATATGCCGAGAATCACCCCAAAGTTACTGCGGTGATGGAGCACTTTCCCGGCGCGAAGATTGTTGATTTCATCCCGAACAAAAAGAGTGAGTAGACTATGAACATTCAGAAAATGTTGAAACAAGCACAAGAGATGCAAGCCAAGCTGGGTCAAGCCCAAGCAACGCTTGAGGCGATGGAATTTGAAGGCAGTGCTGCCAGTGGCGCAGTGAAATTGACGCTCTCGGGCAAAGGTCATTTGCTGCGCACGACGATTGATGCGAGCGTGCTCGATGACAAAGAAATGCTCGAAGACCTCATCATCGTCGCGCACCGCGATGCGAAAGAGAAAATGGATGCCGCCGTTGCCGACACCATGGGCAGCGTGACGGGCAGTCTGAATCTTCCTGCTGGCATGAAACTGCCGTTTTAATTATTCTGAAGGGGGTCTTACCCCCTTAACCCCCGCCGCAAGCGGCTCGCGCAGCTTCGGCGCTACGCAAAGAGAACATTATGTCCAACGCCATTGAAAAATTAGTGTCGGAGCTTTCGCGTCTTCCAGGCGTTGGGAAACGTTCGGCGCAGCGTTTGGCGCTGCATATTTTGCAGCAGAAAGAATCGCGTATTCCACCACTTGTTCATGCGTTGAACGTGGCGCAGGCAGAAGTCAAAACCTGCGAGAACTGCGGCGTGCTGGACGATATAAACCCCTGCCATATCTGCGCGAATGAATTGCGTGACCATGCGATTATGTGTGTGGTGGAAGACGTCGCCGATGTATGGGCTATGGAACGTAGCCGCGCCTTCAAAGGTGTCTATCATGTGCTGGGTGGCACGCTTTCGGCGATTGATGGTCGCGGGCCGGACGCACTGCATATCGAGCCGCTTTTACGTCGCGTTAAAGAACAAAATGTGACTGAAATCATTCTTGCACTTAGTGCAACGGTTGCGGGGCAAACCACCGCACATTATGTGGCGGA
>JBMOEL010000054.1:0-11634 GCA_049314715.1 Rickettsiales bacterium | reverse complement strand
AGTTGAGAATTTCGGTGTGAACCATACCACCGATATGCGCAAAGGCCTGAAGGACGCCGATGTGGTGATGATGCTACGCATTCAGCATGAGCGTATGGCGGGTCGCGGTATTGCGAGTGTGCGCGATTATTTCCATGGCTATGGACTGGATTATGAAAAACTCAGCCACGCGAAGCCCAATGCACTGATTATGCACCCCGGCCCGATGAATCGTGGCGTGGAGATTGATAGTGACGTGGCCGACGACATTGGCCGCAGCGCGATTTTAGACCAAGTGGAAATGGGCGTTGCCGCAAGGCAGGCAGTGTTAGAATTATTGCTGGGAAGCACGTTATGAGCCGTGGCAGATATTCGATTCCTAGAGAAAAAGGATGGGAAAAAGATATCTGGCAGGAACGCCTGCGTACGGGGTTACAGATAGGCAATGTCAAAGAAGGCAGCCATATACATTCGGAGCTTTTACGTCGTATCGAAGAGCTGAGCAAACGTACGAAGCCTGCCAAAAAAGAACCCCCCGACCAAGGCACATTACTATGAGCGAATTTTTTAAACCACAGCGTAACCTGAAAGACGACCATGTCGTTGCCTATACCAATGCGCGGCTGATTGACCCTGAATCGGGGTTGGATGAAAAAGGCACGCTGATTACCAAAGGCGCAACCATCGCCGATTTCGGTGCGAAGGTAGGGACGCCCGAAGGCGCTGAAATTATTGACTGTGGTGGCAATGTGCTCTGCCCTGGGCTACTTGATATTCAGGTGCATTTCCGCGAGCCTGGGCAGGAATATAAAGAGACAATTGAAACAGGTTCCAAAGCCGCAGCCGCAGGTGGCGTGACGACCGTTGCGACCATGCCGAATACGAAGCCGGTGGTGGATGATATTACCGTGCTGGCATTTTTGCAAAAGCGCGCGATGGAAACGGGCTATGTGAATATTCGCCCTTATGCGGCGATTACTAAAGGCCAAAAAGGTGAAGAGCTCACCGAAATGGCAATGCTTGTTGAGGCAGGTGCCTGTGGATTTACGGATGATGGTTTGCCCGTCATGAACGCGCAGATCATGCGCCAAGCACTCACCATGGGTAAAGCCCTTGGCGTGCCGATTGCACAACATGCGGAAGATCATAATCTATCGTGCGGTGGTTGCATGAATGAGGGTTGGGTGGCGACCAAACTCGGCCTGAAAGGCATTCCTAACGTTTCGGAAGCGGTGATTGTGGCGCGTGATATATTGCTTGCGGAGCTGACGGGCGGCCATTGCCATGTATTGCATATCTCGACCAAAGAAGCGGTGGAGTTGGTGCGCTGGGGCAAGAAAAAAGGCATTAACGTGACGGCGGAAGTGGCGCCGCATCACTTTATTCTGACTGACGAAGCGGTGATGGATTATCGCACCTTTAGCAAAATGAACCCGCCACTGCGTGCGGAATCGGACAGGCTTGCGCTGATTGAAGGCCTCAAAGACGGCACGATTGATGCCATCGCCACCGACCACGCGCCGCACGACCAAGAGAGCAAGCGCGTACCGATGGACACGGCAAGCTTCGGCATTGTTGGTTTGGAAACGATGCTGAGCCTTTCACTGAAACTCTATCACGATAAGCAACTGTCACTGCGCGACGTGCTGGCAGCGATGACCTATAAAGCGGCGGATATTATTCACGCCAACGCAGGCCGCTTGAAAAAAAATGCGCCAGCAGATTTGACGCTCATCGACATCAACCATGAATGGGTGATTAAAAACGACGCGCTACATAGCAAATCGAAAAACTCGCCGTTTGATGACGTCAAAACCAAAGGCCGCGCGCTGCGCACGATTGTTGGCGGTGAGACGGTGTTCAAAGCATGACCAATCTTTCACCTAAAAACCCTATCATCTGCGCGCTGGATACGCAGGAAGTGGATGCTGCAAGCTCCATCGCCGAGGAAGTGCGCCCACATGTCGGCGCGGTGAAATTGGGTCTGGAATTTTTCACCGCCAACGGCGCGGTGGGTGTTTCGCGCATTACCAAACTGGGTATTCCCGTATTTCTCGATTTAAAATTTCATGACATTCCCAACACCGTTGCGCGCTCCATTGCGGCGACTGCGGGGCTCAACACCTTTATGCTCACCGTGCATACAAATGGCGGCATTAACATGCTGCGCGCGGCGATTGATGCGTCCGACCGTGTGGCGCAAATTACCGGTAAGGAGCGCCCACTGGTTGTTGGCGTCACGCTGCTTACCAGTTTGGATCAAGATGATATCTCGCTGCTGGGTTTCAAAGATAATCTTAATGATCAAGTGCTGCGCCTTGCGGATTTAGCGCAAAGCGCGGGGCTGGATGGTGTGGTCTGCTCACCGTTTGAAATTGGTATGTTACGCCGCGCGATGGGCGGTGATTTCAAATTAGTCGTTCCCGGTATTCGCTTAGAGGGTGGTGATGCGCATGATCAAAAACGCATTATGACACCGCGCGAGGCACTGCAAAAAGGCGCGGATTTCCTGGTGATTGGCCGCCCGATTACCCAAGCACCTAATCGCGCTGAAGCAGCACAAGCGATTGCGACGAGTTTAACTATATAGTGTGGGTTGCGTGCTCAGCCAGCTCGCGTTGATGTACACGCTCAACATGGCGATGTTCGGCAGGTGAAACGGTGGTTTTAGGTTGCAAGCGTTCGCGCAATTGTGCTTCCAATTGTTCAGGCGAACGCTTGATCCCATCTTGTTTAGACATGAATTCACTGATGTTTGCTATGAGCACGTCACGTTGTTCTACAGGCTGCGCTGCGATGATAGACGCGGCTGCTTCTGCGAATTTGTTGATGGATGCCTCATCAAATCCTTTATCCGTAATTTGATTGCGCGACGACATGAGTAGCAAAATGTTGCAAGCTATGTAGGTTGCTAGTTGCGCACCTGAAAGCCAATGCGGTTTAGGTGTGTGTGTTGCGTAATCACGCGCACGACGCGTCCAATCCTGCCCAAAATCCGCCGCAAGAAAAAGATTGTTCAGCATGTAAAGCCCAGCCGAAATACGCAACGGCTTCTCCGCTACAAAAGCAACGGCTTTATCAACGACATTACCATCTTTGGCTTTTTCCTGAGCTTTTGGGTCTTCTTTTGCGAACAATCCTATTAATGCTCCAGGCAACACCATCGCACCGATGCCAAAATTCGTGGACATGTTATCAATCGATTTATTGATAGCTGCGATGCAGCTTGAAACACTGGTAATACTTGATGTATCGAGTTTCGCAGGCAATAGGTTCTTTGCACCTGAACGAATCTCTTTGAATCCTTTATGCAGAAGCAATGCTGCGCCAATCGCGTATCCCGTATTGAGTAATTCGGAAGGATGCTCGTAGCAAAAATCGGCGACACTATCCCAAAAACTGCGCTCTTTTAACAGCGCATGTTTCGCACGTACATCTTGTGGAATCGTGATGCCCTGACGCTTCAGATGCGCTTCTAACTTTCCCGCCTGAATCTGCACTTGCCGCTCGACGCTAGGATTGCCGAATATGGCTGCACCAATACCCCCTGCCATCCACCATGCAGCGCTGATGGCTTTGGTATTCAATGTTTTGAGCCGATCTGCTTCTTTCACGCGCATCATCGCAGCGCCGATCATCAACCCGTCGCCGATAATATATCCAGCACCCGCCAGCTTGAGTTTAATGTCCTCTTGCTTCGGCTCGCGCGCATCATCGCGCATAGGTGACTGCGGTGTCGTTTTGCTCATGACATCCCCTTCCATCTTTCAGAGTAACATCAGCATGTGACAATCGTGTGAAGCTTGGCTATAAAGCTGTGAATAGATTCATCGGGAGCCGTTTATGGACAGCATTTCCAATTCATTTCAATGGGTTATTGAGCAACTGGTGGCGGGGCTTTCGGCCATTTTATTTTACGATTTGGGCGGGTTCCCCTTTATCGTTGCGTGGTTGATGGTCGCGGCGCTGTTTTTTACGGTCTATTTGCGCGGCGTGAACCTGCGTATGTTGCGTCATGCACTGCGTATTGCGAGTGGTCGCGACAAAGAATCCAGTACCGAAAAAGGCGAGGTCAGCCCGTTACAAGCGCTGTTCTCTGCCATCGCTGCAACCGTTGGTCTTGGCTCGCTCGCAGGTGTTGCGGTTTCGATTGCGATTGGCGGCCCAGGTGCGACGTTGTGGATTGTCGTGGCGGGACTATTGGGCATGGCCACGAAATTTGCCGAAGTAACGCTGTCGATGCAGTACCGTAAAATCGATGCGGACGGCAAAGTGTTCGGCGGCCCCATCCAATATCTGCGCGACGGTTTGGCCGATATTGGCCTAGCACCGCTCGGTAAATTCCTTGCCGTTTTATTTGCGATTTTCTGCCTCGGTGGTGCAATTGGTGGCGGAAATATGTTCCAATCCAACCAAGCGGTGAAGATGATTGCATATGAAATCCCCGCGCTGGCTGAGTATAAATGGGTGATTGCCCTCGCCTTCGCTGGCTTTGTGGCGCTGGTATTGTTTGGTTCCATCAAACGTATCGCCAAGGTTGCCGAGAAAATCTCGCCGATTAAAGGCATCCTTTATCTCGTTTGCGCAGTGATTATTGTCATCGCCAATAGCGATAATTTGGGCAATGCGCTTTCCATCATGTTCAGCACGGCGCTAACACCTGAAGGCGTTACGGGTGGGTTTGTTGGCATGTTGGCGATTGCCTTCAAACGCGCCTTATTCGCGAATGAGGCAGGCCTTGGCTCTGCACCCATTGCCCATGCCGCCGCACGCACCGCACCGGTGCGTGAAGGGTCGATGGCGCTGCTGGAGCCCTTATTTGCCGCTATCATAGCGTTTCTTACTGGCCTTATCATCACCATCACGGGTGCGTATACGGGCGCGTCGCTCGAAGATGGGGTACTGATTACAGCTAAAGCCTTCGCATCGGTGGGGGATTGGTTCACGCTATTATTGGCGGTTAACGTATGCCTCTTTGCCTATGGCACCACGATTGGCTGGAGCTATTATGGTGAAATCGCTTGGAGCTATCTGTTTGGCCGCAAGGCGATTCGGCTCTATTATGTGCTATTTTGTGTGGCGACTTTCGTAGGTGGGGTGATGCATTTTGGCATCGTTCTGGATTTCTCGGACCTGCTGATTTTAGGCATGTCTTTACCCAATATTTTAGCGCTTTACCTGTTGCGTAAAAAAATCAAAACCGCCCTGCTGGCCTATCAAAGCACCCATGTGCTGTGATTTTTTTGCACTTTTCAGTTGCTTAACCGCAAACGGCTGGTAATAAGGCGGAAAGTTTCCTGTATCGTTTTTGTGTTTTTTTGGAGTTTTGTATGCGTTCGAACCTACTGGCCACCCTACTTGCTACAACCGCGCTTGCGGCGATGGCTTCACCTGCTTCAGCAGCAGGCTATAAATTTGGCAACCATAGCTTTGGTGGTAAGTTCTCGGTCACTGCTGGCCAAAACTCCAACGCTGCCGCGTCACCCGCGAAGGCAGGCAAGTCGTTCGATGACGAGGATGATGATCTTGCGGATTTGGAAGACGAACTCGATGATAACGAGCTGGATAACCAAGAGCTCGACGAAGAAGACGCTAGTGATGATGAAGATGGTGGTGAAGATGATGAATTCTCGACACCAGGCACGCCTGCGCAAGTCTATCGCGATTCACGCGTTCAATATGCGCTTGGTCTGACGCATGCCTACAAATTCACGGACGCGTTCTCATGGAAATCTGCTGTGCTTGCAGGCGTCAATCGCCAGATGGACCGCCATGAACTCAACCGCATTAACTGGGCGGTTAATACGGGTGCGGAATTCAAAATTAAGTCGATGAATTTAACGCTCAGCCCAACTGTGACCTACGCGCAGCTTGAAAAAGCTCACAAAGACCAGAGTGAGAGCGTGATTCCAGGCCTCGCTGCTAAATGGCAAGCGACCAAGAATTGGGATTTCAGCGCACGCGTGAATAAAGAATTCCGTAACAATGTGACGCCACGCACCACCAATACGAATGTGACGGGTGTTAAATTTGGCACGGCATATAAGCTGACGCCGAAGGACAAAATCTCCTTCAATATTTCACCCAAAGAAGATCGCAACGAGAATAGCCTCAAGAGCAAGGATGCGTGGAGCGCGGATATTGGCTATGCACGCAAGCTACCATGGGATTTGACCTTGGGTCTTGCGTATAAATATAGCGAGTCGGACTTCATCAACGGTAACGAGCCGAAGCGTTCGGATGAAGACCATAACTATGCCATCGGCCTCAACAAACAATTCGATAATGGTATGTTTGCTGCTGTTGGCGCTGGCTACAAAGGTAAGAAGTCAAACATCGCTAACAAAGGCAACCACGACAAGAGCGTGTTTGTGCAAACAGGTTATAAATTCTAATCTGATGTGACTGTTGAACATAAACCCCGCC
Source organism: Rickettsiales bacterium (assembly GCA_049314715.1). Classification (GTDB taxonomy): domain Bacteria; phylum Pseudomonadota; class Alphaproteobacteria; order Rickettsiales; family UBA3002; genus JAFLDD01. Next base: position 5,229 of record JBMOEL010000054.1, on the reverse strand, counting down.
AATAGAAATACTGGCGGGGTTTTTTATTGGGTCATTCCAGCGAACGCTGCAATCCAGAGATAAAAGCAGTGCGCGGTGGGGATTGATGCTTCGCCTGCTGGCTTCGCACCGTCAAGCGGCGCCTCGCTACGCTGCGGCGTCCAAAAATTCTCCTGAATTTTTGTGAACCGGTGGGTTCGTTACTGTACCGAATTCACATTAAAAAAGGGATGCACTATGAAGTGTATCCCTTTTTTAAATGGTGAGCCCGGTGGGGATCGAACCCACGACAACACGATTAAAAGTCGTGTGCTCTACCAACTGAGCTACAGGCTCTCACCGATGGTAAATAATTTGTTATTTTGTCTCGCGTGCTACGCAGCGGAAAATCGACGTTAACAAAGTCGATTTTCATATTTCGCCTACAAAAGGGCGAAATACAGAAGGCGCAACTTAAGCAGAAACGCTCGTTTGTCAAGCGCTTGATTAGATTATGTGTATGGTGGCGAATCACCCTTTGCCCAACCTTCATGCAAACGCTCACAATGTAAGGAAAACTGGCCTTTTGCGATAGCATCACGCAGGCCCTGCATCAACTCCTGATAGTAATGCAGATTATGCAAGGTCAGCAGCATTGGCCCCAACATTTCATCCGCCTTAAAGAGGTGATGGAGATAGGCACGACTATAATCGCGACAGATAGGTGACGTGGAATTCGGGTCGAGCGGGCGTGGGTCGTCTGCATGGCGGGCATTGCGCAGATTAATTTCGCCCATGCTCGTGTAGGCGCGGGCATTCCTCGCCGAGCGCGTTGGGATGACACAATCAAACATATCCACGCCACGACGCACCGCTTCGACAATATCATCGGGCTTGCCGACGCCCATTAAATAGCGGGGTGCAAACTCAGGAAGATACGGCACGGTGAAATCCAGCACGCGTAGCATTTCCACCTGACCTTCCCCTACCGCTAGGCCACCAATCGCGTAGCCATCAAACCCTATCTTGGTAAGTGCGTGCGAAGAACTCTCACGCAAATCATCATAGATACTACCTTGCACGATGCCAAAGAGTGCGTAGCCATCGCGCACAATAAATGCATCTTTTGAGCGCTGCGCCCAACGCATCGATAATTCCATCGAACGCTTTGCTTCCTCGTGCGTGGCGGGAAATGGGGTGCATTCATCAAATGCCATGGTGATCGTACTGCCGAGCAGATGCTGAATCTCAATCGAGCGCTCGGGGGTGAGTTCCCATTTACTGCCATCAATATGCGACTGGAACGTGACGCCCTGCTCATTCATTTTACGCAGTGCAGCGAGTGACATGACTTGAAATCCACCAGAATCTGTGAGGATTGGGCCCGACCAATTCATGAACTGGTGCAAGCCTCCCAAACGCGCAATACGCTCAGCCGTGGGGCGCAGCATCAGGTGGTAGGTATTGCCCAAGATAATGTCCGCACCCGTGGCTTTCACATCTTCAGGGTGCATGGCTTTCACGGTTGCCGCCGTGCCCACGGGCATGAAGGCAGGCGTGCGGATGGTGCCGTGCGCGGTGGTGATTTCACCGGTGCGGGCGGCGCCGTCCGTGGCGTGAATGTTAAGTGCAAATGTCATGTCGAACGTTCTAGCAAACACGCATCACCATAGGAATAGAATCTATAGTTATTCGCAATAGCTTGAGCGTAGGCTTGTTGCATTTTATCTAATCCCGAGAATGCACTCACCAGCATAAACAACGTTGATTTTGGCAAATGGAAATTCGTCATCAGCCTATCGACGATTTTGAAGCGATAACCGGGCGTGATGAAAATGCCTGTATCGCCGCTCCACGCTCGTAACTCTCCATGCTCATCGGCGACGGTCTCCAAAATCCGTAAACTAGTGGTGCCTACGGCAATGACCTTACCGCCCGCCGCACGCGCCGCATTAATCGCATCGGCAGTTTCTTGGCTAATCTCTGCCCACTCATGGTGCATGACATGCTCGGTGGTATCTTCAACCTTCACCGGCTGGAACGTTCCCGCCCCCACATGCAACGTCACATGCGCGGCATGAACGCCTTTGCTTTTGATTTTATCGAGCAAGCCATGTGTGAAGTGTAAGCCTGCGGTTGGTGCTGCAACGGAGCCTTCATGCTTCGCATAGACGGTTTGGTAATTGGTTTTATCCTCCGCCGTATCATCGCGGGAGATGTAGGGTGGAAGCGGCACATGACCATCACGTTCTAGTAGAAGATGAAGTTCGCTGCCGCTCTTTTCAAAGCGTAAAAGCACCTGCCCATCTTCCGTGCGGCCCGTCACTTCAGCGTGAAAACCTTCGCCAAAAGTGAGCACCATGCGCTCTTTCAATTTCTTTGCAGGTTTGGCAAATGCGCTCCATTCATGTGCGCTACGCTGGCGGTGTAATAGCACTTCAACACGCTTATCTCCCGCCATGGCAAAGAGGCGCGCGGGAATCACCTTGCTGTTATTAAACACCATGATGTCACCTGCATTCAGCAGGTCTGGTAAATCCGCTATGGTATAATCCGCAAGCGTTTCACTTACATGCAATAGCTTTGCGGACTCACGCGGATTTGCTGGTGCATAAGCAATATGCTCTGGGGGTAGATGAAAGTCGAATAGCTCAACGCGCATTAGGCTGCGCTTGCAACGTCGGCAGCGACTTTGAAGCTGATGATCTTATCAGGATTCGCAGGTGGCTCACCGCGCGTGATTTTATCCACGCATTCCATGCCAGACTTTACTTTGCCCCAGACGGTATATTGACCATCGAGAAAGTTTGCCGACTGGAAACAGATGAAGAATTGCGAGTCTGCACTATCGACATTCATCGCACGCGCCATCGACAAGGTTCCGCGCTCATGCGGCTCGCGGCTGAATTCGGCTTTTAGTTTCTGCCCTGAACCACTCATGCCGGTGCCTGTTGGGTCACCCGTTTGAGCCATGAACCCATCAATCACACGGTGGAAAATGATACCGTCATAGAAACCTTCACGTGCTAGTTCCTTGATGCGTTTTACGTGCTTTGGTGCCAAATCAGGGCGCAATTGAATGGTCACCGTACCGTCTTTGAGTTCAAGCAAAAGCGTGTTCTCGGGTGAATCTAGATCAACAGGTTTCTTCTTATCTTTTTTTGCCATACTGCGCCTACTGAGCTGCTTTGGATTTTTCGTTTTCAACGTCCGCAGCAATACGCAAGGTGACGATTTTGTCTGGGTTGCTCACGCTGCCATTATCCTCTGGGTTGCCTTTCTTGATATTATCCACAAACTCCATACCTTGGATTACCTGACCCCAGATAGTATATTGGCCATCAAGCTGAGGGACGGGCTTAAAGCAAATGAACCATTGCGAATTTGCACTGTTTGGATCGTTGGTGCGCGCCATCGATACAGTGCCACGAATATGTTTTGCCGTGCTGAATTCTGCTTGGATATCCGGCAACTCTGAATTGCCAGAGCCCGTACCCGTTGGGTCACCCGTTTGCGCCATGAAGCCTTCAATCACGCGGTGGAAGACGATACCGTCATAGAATTTTTCACGGGTAAGCTGCTTGATTTGTGCCACATGCTTGGGTGCCAAGTCGGGGCGCATTTGGATGACAACCGTACCATCCTTCAGTTGTAATAGTAACGTGTTTTCCGGATCTTTATAGGTCTGCGCAGCAGCAGCAGTTGCGGTCAGCATCAAAACGCCCAAAATCATCGACAGAATACGCATAAAATCTCCTTGGTTTTTTGTGTGATAGCGCAGAAGCTGCGCAATGTCTAGCCACGCGGCAGTAAGAAATGCTGTTGCAATGTTTCTGCGACATTCGCCGATACGAACTTGCTAACATCCCCGCCAAGGCGGGCGATTTGCTTCACGAATCGCGAGGAGATGAAATGCGTAGCGTCCGACGCGGTGAGGAACACCGTTTCCAGCTCAGGGGCGATTTTATTATTCACGCTGGCCATTTGGAATTCATACTCGAAGTCAGAAACCGCACGCAAACCACGAATCAGCAAGGTTGCTTGCTCATCGCGTGCGAAATTGGCAAGCAGCCCCGAGAAGGTTTTTACTTCAATACGCGCCGCATCACCACCCAAGCCCTTGAGGTCATAACGAATCAGGTCCGCACGCTGGCGCATATCAAAAATCGGATCTTTGGCGGAATCCTGTGCGACGCCGATAATCAGTTTATCAACCACACGCAAGGCACGGCGGATAATGTCCATATGCCCATGGGTGATGGGGTCAAACGTTCCTGGGTAAATTCCGATAGGCATAACAGCACCTCACTATTGCCGAGGTCTAACAGACACTTGGTGATTTTGCATTATTTAATCCGCTGGACTGCGGTCTGATATTTTAGTTATTCCGCCATGTTGTCTTACGGTATCAGCTAGCGCGTTCATATCTTTTTCAAAGTGGCTCATTAGCTGGTCAAACTAGGCCTTAGCGCCTTCATCCATGCTGATATGCAAATCATTTTTTGGGTCATGGATATATTCTCTAAGTAGCTCAAACTCTTTTAGTCCACGCGTTTGGTATGTTTTCAAGAATCTTGAACATTCTTCAGAAGCCATCTCAGGTTCTTCAAGAAACATACTTAATGTAGACAATCTATTCGCCACATAATCAGTAAACCACTCAAAGCGGTTTTGAGGCGTATATTGATTGCCAACCAGATGATTCTCAATTTTTGGCCAGTTGGTGCTAGCTTGAGTTACGAGAGTCAGAATGTGCTGGTACGAGTCATTTGCTTGCGTAATTGCATTTCGTACAGCTACTACTGAAGCTTCATCCATGATCACTACGCTGCGTCCGTTGCTTCTGGCGTTTCGGGGGCTTCACCCTCACCACCTTCAACAGTGTCATCGACAATCGCGTCTTCTTCCTTAATGCGGACTGCGGAAATCACTTTCTCGCCGTCGGTACGGAAGACGATGACACCCTGTGATGTACGGCCACAGATGCGGATGTCTTTCACATTGGTGCGGATCAGCGTGCCCTTATCGGTCATCAGCATGATTTGGTCACCGTCTTGTACGGGGAAGCTCATCACGATGTTGCCGTTCTTCTTGGTGATGCCCATGGCGGTAACGCCTGAACCACCACGATCCGTCACGCGGTATTCAAACGCACTCGTGCGCTTGCCGTAACCAAGTTCGGTAATGGTGAGAATCATCTCTTCCGCTTTCGCCATTTCCTCGATTTGCGCTTCGGTAATGGTGATTGCACTCAAATCAATTGCATCGCCT
>JBMOEL010000053.1:0-12088 GCA_049314715.1 Rickettsiales bacterium | reverse complement strand
CTCAATTTCGCCCGATTTTCTACCCATGATCTTCGTCACTTCGCTGGCATGATAGGCGCTGATACCTTTGGCGATAAGCGTGCCGTCCTGCAGCTCCACACCAATCGTATCACCACGGTCAAACGCCCCTTTCGCTGCCACAACACCGGCGGGAAGCAGACTCTTGCCCTGAGTAAGCGCGGTTTTTGCGCCTGCATCAATCACAATTGCTCCTGGCAAATGCAACGCACTTTGAATCCAATGCTTGCGCGCAGTGATGGGTGATTCGCTCGCAACGAACATACTATGTTGCGCACCATCCAGAATCGACTGCAATGGGTGCAACCCTTCACCTTTTGCAATCACCACGGAGCAACCGGAAGCCGTGGCAATCTTGGCTGCTTCAATCTTGGTAATCATCCCACCATTGCTGAATCCCGATGCTGCGCCACCGCCCATGGCTTCGATTTTTTTGGTGATGTTTTCGATGACAGGAATATGTTTCGCGTCTTTATTTTGCGAAGGATTCTTGTCATAAAGCCCGTCAATATCTGACAGCAGAATCAGTGTATCTGCACCGAGCATGGCTGCGACTTTTGCTGCCAAGCGGTCATTGTCGCCGAACTTGATTTCAGCAGTTGCCACTGTGTCATTTTCATTCACGATGGGTACGAGCTTATGCTGTAGCAAATGCTGCAACGTCGTGCGCGCATTTAAGTAACGGTGGCGTTCTTCCGTGTCTTCAAGTGTGACTAAAACCTGCGCGACATCAATATTCTGTGCTGTGAAGGCTTCTGCCCATGCCTGCATCAATAAAGGTTGACCAGCACTGGCTGCAGCTTGTTTTTCGGCCAGTGGTAATGCGCCTGTACCGAGCTTTAATTTTACACGACCAAGTGCTACTGCGCCGGACGAAACAAGCACCACTTGGGTGCCTTTTTGGGTAAGCGCGGCGATATCCGCCGCAAGAGACGCCATCCATTCCCGACGCACCACAGACTGCTCACTCGCCACGAGGCGTGAGCCGATTTTAACGACGAGCAGCTTACTCGTTTGTAGTGCTTTGTTCCCCATGCGCCTTATCTTCCTGTTCTGCGCGGTATGTGTCAATGGTGCGTAGCATGGCGTTAATCACTTCCTCGATGCCGATGCGGCCTGCGGCAGAAATATGATAGACAGCTTTGCCTGTGTGCTTCTCAAGCGTCTCGCGCTTTTCGCGGATTTCGCTTTCTTCCATCGCATCAATTTTATTGAGTGCAATCAGTTCAGGCTTCTCGAGTACCGCTTCGTCATAGGCTTCAAGCTCGGTGTGCACGGTATCATAAGCCGCGCATACATCTTCCTGCGTGCCATCAATCAAATGCAGCAACACGCCGCAGCGTTCAATGTGCCCCAAGAAGCGTGTGCCCAAACCTTTGCCATCTGCCGCGCCTTCAATAAGACCGGGAATATCGGCCAATACAAACTCGCGATCAGCGCGCCGCACCACACCAAGTTGTGGGTGCAGGGTGGTGAAGGGGTAAGCACCGATTTTCGGTTTCGCTGCGGTCACGGCATCTAAGAAGGTTGATTTTCCAGCATTAGGTAGCCCGAGTAATCCCGCATCGGAAATCAGTTTGAGTTTCAGCCACACCCATTTCTCTTCACCATGCTCACCATCCGTTGCTTGGCGTGGTGCTTGATTGGTGGAAGACTTGAAATGCATATTGCCCAAACCGCCGCGCCCACCTTTGCAGAGCACGAATTCCATATCGGGCTTATCCATGTCGACGATGAGTGTCTGCTTGTCTTCCTCAAAAATTTGCGTGCCGACGGGGACGGTGAGCATCATATCGTCCGACCCTTTGCCGTAACGCTGCGAGCCCATGCCATGTTGGCCGCGTTTCGCTTTGAAGTGTTGCTGATAGCGAAAATCGATGAGCGTGTTCAGACCCGTCGCCGTGCGCACGATAATGCTGCCGCCGCGACCGCCGTCGCCCCCATCGGGGCCGCCTTCGGGAATGAATTTCTCGCGACGGAACGAGACGCAGCCCGCCCCACCATCGCCGGACTTCACGAATATTTTTGCTTCATCAAGGAATTTCATAGACTGAGCCTATCTCACTCGTTGCCAAAAGCCAGAAATGAAAAAGGGGCGTTGCCGCCCCTTCGTCGATTCCTGTGTTTCAGCGCTAGTTACGCAACAACGCTTACTACGTTCTTGTCGCCAGCTTTTTTGCTGAATTTCACTTTCCCATCGATGGTCGCGAAAATGGTGTAATCCTTACCCATGCCTACGCCCGTGCCTGGGTGATAGGTGGTGCCGCGTTGGCGGATGATGATGTTGCCCGCGATGACCGACTGGTCACCGAATTTTTTCACGCCCAGACGCTGACCTTGTGAGTCGCGACCGTTTCTAGATGAACCACCAGCTTTCTTATGTGCCATGACTGACTCCTACTACTTCGCTTTTTTCGCTGCAGGTTTTTTTGCAGCTGGTTTCTTCTCAGCCGCTGCTTTCTTTGCAGGAGCTTTTTTCTCAGCCTTTGGTGCAGCAGCTTTCGTTGCTTTCGCAGGAGCAGCAGCTTTGGTCTCGGCTTCGATTTTCTTTGGATCCGCTTTCGCGATCGACGTGCCGTTGAACGTGATGTTGGTCACGTGCAGGGTGGTAAGCGTTTGGCGGTGACCGTTTTTACGACGGTACTGGTGACGACGCTTTTTCTTGAAGATGAGGACTTTCTCACCTTTAGCGGTCTTGATGATCTGTGCTTCAACGATTGCACCTGCAATGGTTGGGCTGCCCAGCAGCGGCTTGCCATTATTCATCAGCGACAAGACGCGCTCTAATTTTACAACATCGCCAGCGTTACCTTCCAGCTTCTCAACTTGGAACGTATCACCTGCGGTTACACGGTATTGCTTGCCACCGGTCTGAACTACTGCGTACATAATCTTAATCCTCTTTAAGGGAGGCGGGAATATAGCGACGTTTCTCTATGTGTCAACCTTAGAAGTGGGCGCTCGGCGCTGGGGGCTTAGGGTTTGTGTAAGGTGCTGAAAATGCTCGACTCTCGACTCTCGACTCTTTACACTCAGCACCCATGAACAAATCTTTCGTATCCTTCAGCACCTTATTCAAGACGGTATTAGTCGTCTCAAGCCCCTCCTTGCTGGTGCTCGGGCTATACGTGGCGATGGGGTATCTTGGCCTGTCGCAAATGCTCTATGCTTACGTGGTGATTGTAATGGCCACGGCCCTGCTGACCTATCCGTTTATTGCGAATGTGGCAGGCCTTACCCATTACGTGAACGAGTTGGCGCAAGATAAACGCGTGGCAGCCCCTGATTTGAGTTTTATTGGCTCCGCCGCCGAGCTTTCAGAAGCGCTCAAGAAATTACAATCCAGCTATGAAGTGAAAAAGAAGCAGATGGAAACGATTATCACCGAGCGTGAAATCTTGGTCGATACGCTGCCCGATATTCTCATCATGGTGAATGACGAAAAGAAGATTGTGCGTACCAATCGTGCGGCGCGCGCTATTTTTGGGCAAAACCTCGCGCAGAAAAACCTCGGTGATGTGATTGATAGCCGGTATCTCATGGATGCCGTGACATCAGTGATTCAGGATTTGAAGGGTCGCGAAATTGAATTTCGTGTGGAAGACCCTGTGGTGCGCGACTTCCTCGCGATTATCGAGCGCTTCCCCGTGCCCTCTGCGGGTGGCATCACCACCATTATTACCATGAATGACATCACGGAATTAAAGTCAGTTGAGCAGATGCGCGCCGACTTCGTCGCCAATGCATCGCATGAAATCCGCACACCGCTTGCCTCCATCAAAGGCTTCATCGAAACGCTGCAAGGCCCCGCAAAAGACGACGAAGTGGCGCGCACTGAGTTTCTACAAATCATGCTTGAGCAAGCAGACCGCATGAAGCAGTTGATTGATGATTTGTTATCGCTCAGCAAAATTGAAATGAACGCGCATAGCGTGCCTACCAATCCCGTCGATCTCGCAAAAATCATCCGCCATTCGGGTGAGCATCTGAAACGCAACGCCGCCGATAAGAACATGCGCGTGACACTGAATGTGCATGATAATTTGCCGCCTGTAAAAGGCGAAGCGAACGAGCTAACGCAAGTGCTACATAACCTTATCAGCAACGCGATTAAATATGGCTACCCCGATTCGGAAGTCATCGTGAATGCGAAAATCACCACCGAGTTACCGCAAGATTTGAACATGCGTAACCTTACACGGGTGGTGATGGTCTCGGTCAAAGACCAAGGTGAGGGGATTCCCAAGCAACACCTGCCGCGACTTATGGAACGCTTCTACCGCGTCGACTCTGCCCGCACACGCCAAGTGGGTGGCACTGGTTTGGGCTTAGCGATTGTGAAGGGTATTATTATTCGTCACCGTGGCGCCATCACCATTGATTCGATCATTGGTGAAGGTTCAACCTTCACGGTCTATCTGCCTATTTATGAGTCATAACAAAATACTCGACTCTTGAAGCATGAGTAGTTATCACTGCTGCCCATGAGCAATCGCGTTACCGCAAAAAACGTCAACGTCTTTTATGATACGAAGCAGGCGCTGTTCGACGTCTCGCTCGATATTGAACCCAATGCCGTGACTGCCTTTATCGGCCCTTCAGGCTGTGGCAAATCCACCTTCTTGCGCTGTATCAATCGCATGAATGATTTAATTCCCAAGTGCAAAATTTCTGGCGAGATTGTCGTCAATAATGAAAATATCTACGCACCGCATGTGGACGTGGTGCTGCTACGCGCGCAGGTGGGCATGGTGTTTCAAAAACCCAACCCATTCCCAAAATCTATTTACGATAACGTGGCCTATGGCCCGCGCATTCATGGGTTTGCAAAATCGAAAGAAGAGCTTGATGCTATTGTCGAATCCTCTCTACGCAAAGCAGCACTTTGGGACGAGGTGAAAGACCGACTTCATGCATCAGGCACAGGATTATCAGGTGGCCAGCAGCAACGCCTATGCATTGCGCGTGCGATTGCGGTGGAGCCAGAAGTAATTCTAATGGACGAGCCATGCTCAGCACTTGACCCCATTGCCACCGCCAAAGTGGAAGAGCTGATTGCACAACTGAAAGAGCACTACACGATTATCATCGTCACCCATTCGATGCAGCAAGCACGCCGTGTGTCGAGTAAAACCGCGTTCTTCCATTTGGGTAAGGTGATGGAAGTGGGTGCCACCGAGCAATTATTCGAAGCGCCAACCCTTGAGCAAACGAAAGACTATATTACAGGTCGTTATGGTTAAGGTTGATTACCAATCCTTCGAAGAACGCCGCTTAACGCAGCGTCTTTACTGCTACTGGCAAGAAAAGTTAGCAGGACGCCCATTCCCGAACGAGAATGACGTTGACCCTGACGAATTAGGCGCAGACTGGGAGAATTGCTTTCTGGTGCAGGTGCGCGATATCGTGAACGTCACAGATTATAACTATACCTTCTTAGGCGCGAATATCATGGAAGCCTACCGTGGTAATCTGAAGGACCAGCATAATGAGTTCATGGTTGGCCCCAATGCTCACAAGGTCTCTAAAAGTTTTGGCCGTGTGCTAGCAACGCGCGCCCCCGTGATGGAAGAGGGTGAATTCGTAACCCTCTCAGGACAAATGATAAAATACCGTCAATGCATGTTACCCGTTGGGAGCGCAGATGGCGTGGTAGAGGCTGTATTTGGCGGGCTTTCCTTCAAGTATTTCGACCCAGAAGCAGAATAGCGCCACATCATGCTTGACACTAGGCAATGACTTGGTTACATCACGCACCCTATTTGAATATTAGAACAATAAAGAGCAAGTTATGAAAACCTTTTCGGCAACGCCAAAAGACATTAAAAAAGAATGGGTTATGATCGATGCGAACGGCGTCGTTCTCGGCCGTATGGCAAGCTATGTAGCGAAAGTACTTCGCGGCAAGCACAAACCCAGCTTCACCCCGCACATGGATTGCGGTGACTACGTCGTCATCATCAATGCCGATAAAGTAAAAATGACCGGTAAGAAAAAGACCGACAAAGTCTATTACCGTCACACCGGCCACCCAGGTGGTATTAAAGAAGCAACGCCAGAATATTTGCTGCGCGAAGGCAAGTCTGACCGCATTATTGAAAAAGCGGTGGAGCGCATGATGCTGAAAGACAGCCCATTGGCGCGCCGTCAAATGACACACCTTTACATCTACAAAGGTGCTGAACACCCACACACTGCACAGCAACCTAAAGTGGTTGATTTCGCAGCGATGAACGTTAAGAACGCACGGTAGGATTTTATGGTAAACGTAGCAGAACGCGATACTTCACAACCACGCACCCCAGCCATCGACAAGCAGGGTCGTGCTTACGGTACAGGTCGTCGTAAAGACGCGGTAGCCCGTGTATGGGTGAAAAAAGGTAAAGGCAAATACAGCATCAATGGTAAAACCATTGAGCAGTATTTCGCACGCCCTGTATTGCGTATGATCATTAACCAGCCATTCGCTGCATTGGGTGAAGAAGGCAAGTTTGACGTGACCGTAACGGTTATCGGTGGTGGCCTTTCAGGCCAAGCGGGCGCTGTTCGCCATGGCATTAGCCGCGCGCTGGATGAGTATAATCCAGAATTCCACAAAGTGCTTCGCCAAGGTGGCTTCTTGACCCGCGATAGCCGCGTGGTGGAACGTAAGAAATACGGCCGCGCGAAAGCACGTCGTAGCTTCCAGTTCAGCAAGCGCTAATATTTTATTTCGTAATTCGTATTGTCGTCATCCGGATTACGGATTAGGCAGGAATTATGAAAACTATCAACACAGCTATACTTGGTGCATCCGGTTACACTGGCGCGGAGTTACTGCGCCTGCTGGAACACCACCCGCATTTCGCTATCACCGCACTTACGGGTGATTCGCAAGCTGGCAAGGCTATGCATGAGGTCTATCCGCATTTGCGTCACCGCGATTTGCCAAAGCTGGTCAAACACACGGAAGTGGATTTCTCGAAGATTGATTTAGTGTTCTGCTGTTTGCCGCACGGCACCACGCAGGAGATTATCGCAGGACTTCCTGCGAACGTAAAAATCGTCGATCTCTCTGCTGACTTCCGCTTATTCGATGTTGCTCAATATGCCGAGTGGTACGGTCACGAACACCGCGCTGTGGCGCTGCAAAAAGAAGCCGTTTACGGTCTCACCGAACACAATCGGAATGCCGTCAAGGCCGCGCGCCTTGTAGCAAATCCGGGTTGCTACCCCACCTCGATTCTCACGCCACTTTTACCGTTGGTGAAAGCAAAGCTGATCGATACCAAAAATGTTGTGGTGAATTCTCTCTCGGGTATTTCGGGTGCTGGCCGCAGCGCGAAGCAGGAAATGCTCTTTACGGAACTGGATGGTGGCGTCAGCGCATACGGCGTTGGTAAGCACCGCCACATGGCCGAGATTGAACAGGAGCTTGGCTTCGCCATTAGCTTCACGCCGCACTTAGTGCCCATGACGCGCGGTATGCTCAGCACCATTCACGTGAGTGGCGACGCCGATACGATTCGTGAATGTTTGCAAAGCGCCTACAAGAATGAGCCCTTTGTAAAGGTCGTTGCAACACCACCGAGCACACATAGTGTGCGTGGTACGAATCTCTGCGTCATGTCGGTGAGCAAGGGTAGGTTGCCGAATGAAAGCATCATCGTTTCCGTGATTGATAATTTGGTGAAGGGTGCTTCTGGCCAAGCAGTGCAGAATGCCAATGTGATGTTTGGTTTTGACGAAACCACCGTACTAAAGCTCACGGCGGTATTTCCGTGAGCGCACCCATCATACTTCCCTTCAATGGTGTCATGCCTACGATTCACGCTGATGCGTGGATTGCGCCGGGTGCAGTGGTGATTGGTGATGTGCATATCGGTGCGGACACAAACGTGTGGTTTGGTGTTGTAATTCGCGGTGACGTGAACACGATTCGCATCGGCGCGCGCACTAATATTCAAGACGGCACCATCGTGCATGTGACGCGTAAGACGGGACCAACAGTGATTGGCTCCGACGTGACGATTGGTCACAACGCAACGATTCACGCCTGCACGCTCGAAGATTTTTCCTTCGTCGGAATGCATTCGGCGGTGCTCGATTTCGCGGTGGTCGAATCAGGTGGTTTCTTGGCAGCAGGCGCGCTACTTGCGCCCAAAAAGCGTGTGCCGACTGGCCATATGTGGGCAGGCAACCCCGCCAAATTTTTTCGTGAACTGACGCAGGAAGAGAAGGAGTATATTCCCTTCTCAGCCAAGCACTATGTTGAATTATCTAGGAAATATAGATAATTGAATGGCAATCGACCCCGTCGATCTTCACCAAACTGTCACACACCTAGACCTCTGATTTTCATACAATAAAACCGTATGGATCCGTCTAGAACCATTGGGGCTGGCCTCAACAACTTCGTGCGTAAGGTGCAGATACATCTCACCGGCAAGGGCATCATCACGGGCGCAGTGATGCTGGCGGGATTGATGCCTACCTTTGTTCCAGTGTTGATTCCTGCGATCATCGCGCTTGGTGGTATTGGCATGCATATGTTCAAGCGTCTTGATGAACAGTGGCGCTACCAAGATGAAATGGCGCTCAAGTATAAAGAGGAAATCGGTGCGAAGCTCGGCATTGATCCTGATGCGGTGACGCGCGATCATGTCAAACTTGCCGCTTACGGCGACCCTAAACAAGGTATCGACCCTAACCCTGTATTGGCGCAGGCGCTGGATCGCCAGCGTAGCAAAAGCTGGTTGGTGTTTGGCACGGCCATTGCTGCTGCAGTTGTCACCTTTGCATTACTATCGGCAGGTGCGGGCGTGATTGCGGGCACAGCCATTGGCGGCATTACCTTTATGGGACTTGGCACGATTTTATCCAATGCAGGCGCTTCCATAGTCGCGGCAGCGTGTAGTCTCTTCATTCAAGATGGTCTGGAATTTGCCGTTGGCAAAGCGCGCGGCATTAGCACACCTTCCGCGCATGATCATATCTTGATGATTGAATCGCGCATGATGCGCGGTAAAGCCGTTACGCCGCAACAGGTGTTTGAAGTGAAACTTGCCTATTCACCACAACTGCAAGAGCGTGTTGTGGGCATGACGGGTAAGCCATTCCATGCGCTCAAAGCTGACCAACAAGAGCAGGTGATGAATCGCATCGACCGTCGTGGTGAAATGCAGGCCGTTGCCGATGAAATCAATAAAGGCACGATTGATGCGACGGCACTACCGTTTATTCTCACTGGCCAACAAGCATTTGTCCGCACTGCGACACGCGAAGAAGAAACTAGCACACACGAAGCGCCGCGACGCAAAACATTTTTAGAACAGCTAGGCTTTGGTGATAAGAAAGAACAATCGCACGCCGAACGTGTTGATGATTCGCGCGTCGTACCCATTGAAGCGGGCAGAAGCTAGGTGCGCACCTTCGCGTAAGTGCCGGGTGCTTTCTCAATCGGCTTATATTTTTTATTGCCCATCGTTGGCGGCTTCACTTTTTTACCCGCATAGTTCTTGAGCCATGTATTCCAATTCCCCCACCACGAACCCTCATGCTGCGTTGCGTCGCTTAACCAATCCGCAGACTTGGGTGGCAACTTCGTATTATCCCACCAGCAATATTTCTTTTTGTCGGGATGATTGACAACACCAGCAATGTGACCTGAATCTGCTAGGGTAAACTTGATGGGCCCATCATAGACTTGAGTCGCTGCATAGGTACAAATCCACGGTGCGATGTGGTCATCCTTCGTCGCCAAAATGTAGCTTGGTGTGGTGATTTTACTAATATTGATAGGCGTATCGGCTAGTGTAATCCCGTTGGGCTGCACCAATTTATTCTCTTGATACATGTTACGCAGATAAAACGCGTGCATGGTCGCGGGCATGCGTGTCGAATCCGAATTCCAGTAGAGCAAATCAAACGGGAAGGGGTCTTTACCCAGCAGATAATTATTCACCACGAATGACCAAATCAGATCATTCGAGCGCAGCATATTGAACGTTGCGGCCATGTCGGCAGCATCCAAGAACCCTTGCTCGCTCATGCGTTCTTCCAAGCTATCGAGCTGCATATCATCGATAAACACCAACATGTCGCCTGCTTCCGTGAAGTCGACCATCGTCGTGAGGTACGTTGCTGAAGCGACGCGGTTCATTTGATTTTTAGCGCGCAGATAGGCAAGGGTGATGGCGGTAAGCGTGCCGCCCAAGCAATAACCAACGAGTGACGTTTTTTTACTTCCCGTAATGCTTTCCACTACATCAAGTGCTGCCAACGGCCCTTCAAGCAGATAATCATCAAAGCGCTTGCGGCCTAGCTGTTCGTCGGGGTTCACCCATGAAATCACGAATACGGTATGGCCTTGCTTCACCAACCAACCAATCAGTGAATTCTCGGGGCGCAAGTCGAGAATGTAATATTTATTGATCCACGCGGGCGTGATGAGAATGGGTGTTTCGTAAACCTGTTTAGTGGCGGGCTTATATTGAATGAGCTGAATCAAATCATTCTGGAACACGACATTACCGGGCGTTGCCGCAATATCTTTGCCGAAATGAAAAGCCTTCTCATCACTCATACGAATGCGTAATTTACCATCACCTGCTTCCAGATCTTCGAGCAGTTTGCCCAATCCTTTCACGACATTATCGCCGTTAGACTCAATCGTCGTACGCATCACTTCAGGATTCGTAATCGCGTAATTGGAGGGCGACATCGCGTCGATGAATTGGCGCGTAAAGAAGTTGAGTTTATGTGCCGTATGGCGATCAAGTCCCTTCACCTGACCCACCGTGTCTTGCAGCCAACGCGAATTGATGAGGTAGCTTTGCTTGATGTAATCAAACATCGTACTATCTTGCCACGCGGCATCGCGGAAGCGTCGATCACGTGGTGATTCCGTAACGAGTGGCTTCACATTCGTTTCGCCGAGTAATTTCTCGGTCGTATATTTCATGAGATTCATGTGGTCAGCGACCAAACCCATCTGCGCTTCAAGCAGCTGCACGGGGTCCATGCTCACCGAGCGCGAAACATGCAACATGGATTCCGCGAAGCTACGCGGATCGGTATGGCCTAAGGCGGGCTTCATCGAATGGTGGAGTAATAGTTGCTGCGCAATGTTCTGCCAAATCTCACCTGCCTTGGCCATATTTTCAGCCAGCTTGTGGGCGTCGTAGTGATAGGCTTCCGCCTGAGCGGGTGATGCCGTTTTGGTGGAGGAGTTCGTCGTGCGTTTCTTTTTCATGTGGTGCCTATAACATCGGTGGATAAGTCTGGCAATCAGTTGATATGGCGTCTAAAAGTTTTTGTACCAGAGTGTGCTTTACAAAGCCGTGCGAACTGGGTAGTCATAATGCCTTCAAGTTCTTACAAAACCAACAATAAATTCCTCAACGGCACTTCAGGCGAGCATGCGGCTTTTCTCTCCCAAACCCAATGAAACGGCACTGAGCTTCGGCCTGACATGGTCTATGGCAGGCTGCGCACTGGCGCTTACCTATCTGGCAAGCTGTGCCTACCTCATTCCTGAAAATCCAAAAACGCCGCGTTATAATACCGTGCTGGGCGATAAGCGCTTACCACCGAAAAACCCATCGCCTGCCAATAATTTCACGATGCCCGATGCAGCGCCGCAACCTGCGCCAGCACTGCAACGCCATGCGCCGATCTCGCAACCGCAATCCATGATGCAAGCACCGCTACCGCAGCCACAAACTCAACAGATTACACCACCTTCGCCCATGTCGCAGGAGCAATCCTTCGTGCAAAACACGGCCCCCACCGCGCCACGTGCGCCAGAGCCAGCCTCTGCAGCGCCAGTGCAAGACTATTCATGGTGGAATCCACGCGGCTGGTTTGGGGAGGCTGCGCCCGCAAAACCTATGAATACCCCATCGCCTCAACTAGCGAATAATGTGGCAATATCGCCCACATCAGCCCCATCTCCCGCGCCTTACGCGATGCAGCCTCTCCCATCAAACGACGAGTATCCCGTTTTGCAAAATACGCCCCCTTCACCTTTATCCACGGGTCAAGCCCAAGCGCGTGACAAGTTGAATGGTGCGCGCGGTGATATGGAGGC
>JBMOEL010000052.1:0-12202 GCA_049314715.1 Rickettsiales bacterium | reverse complement strand
CGCGCACGGCCCTATTTACGTTGCCCTTTGCGCACCCGATATTGCTGCGTATTTGGGAGGTGTGGGAGCGCATATTTGGGTTAGTTTTCTGGGGTATGGGTGGCGTCGTCATCATCGAGGCAGAAAAGCAAATTTATGCTGCAATCCCTGAACCAGTCTTTAAGAAGAAGCGCGCACCGCGTTGGTCTGGTGCTGCAGCACCTGCGGGATAGAGAGGGAACGCTGCGTAGCCGTAAAGCGAGCCGCGAAGCGGCGGGGGTGCGAAGCAGGGGGGAAGACCCCCTCAGCTAATTTACTAAAAAACGGTGAGAGGGTTTCAATGACCAATTCTGGTGTCAGAATTTGTGGCAGCAATGTTGGCTCACCATAACTCGGATAGAATACGTAAAGCGGCACGCCGTCGCGCCCAAAGCTGTGCAATAATTTCGTAATGTCTTCGTCACGCTTCGTCCAATCCGCAATCATCAACACAATACCATGTTCTTTGAAAAATGCTGCAGTCTCGTCACGTCGTAATGCCACGCGCTCATTCACCTTGCAGGTGATGCACCATGCTGCCGTTGCATCGATGAATACAGGCTTGCCTTCGGCACGGTAACGCGCCAAAGCTTCAGGTGAATAGGAAACGGTTTCGACCCCATCCATCACACTATTCGCCATGTCTTTATTGGGCGAAGTCATGAGAAGTTGTACAAGCACCCACACTAACCAGATTGTCGTCGCAAGCATCGGTATGGCAAGTAGCTTTTTGAATCGTACCATCCACGCACCGGGTTTAGGCAGAATGCGTTGTGCTGCAGGAATCAAACAGATAAGCAAATAGGGTGCAGCAAGCCCAAGCCCAAGCGCCGCAAACACCAGCAATGCTGAAGTGGCGGGTAAGGTTGCAGCAACCCCTAAAGCAGGCGCCATGAACGGTGCGGTGCAGGGCGTTGCCACCAATACAGCAAGCACGCCTGTGCCAAAACTACGCAGATGTGAATCACCTTGCCCAAGCGCATGCGCTTTATTACCGAACAATACGGGCAGCTCGAATACACCCCACAAATTGAGCGACACAAGCAACATAATCACCGCCAAGATACCAACAAAAATAGGTGATTGTAATTGGAAGCCCCAGCCAATCGCCGCACCTGCTTCGCGCAAGGCAATCAGTGCACCCGCAATGGCTAGGAATGAAACCAACACACCGAATGTATAAGCAAATCCGCCAGCAATCACGTGCGCCCGCTCATGCGCTGATTTTTTAGCAAGTGCGAGGGCCTTAAGCGATAAGATAGGTAATACGCACGGCATGAGGTTGAGAATTAATCCACCAATAAAGGCAAAAAGTAGTACCGTCATAAACGCCATATCTTGCTGAATCACTGGCGGTGGCTCTTCATAATGCAGATTCATGCGGTACTGCTTGCCTTCGACCACTAGCACGCCTTCATATTCTTCGCGTGGCGGCTGAGCACCTTTTTTCGTTATAATGCTCAGCATTTTGCCGTCTTGCTCTACGACTTGTGGTGCGCTATTTTTAATCACGCCATCATGCAGCGGAAACCATTGCGCATCTTCGGCGTTCACGTCTTTGGGGAGTGCAAACGTCATGGTGAGCATGTCGCCGCTGAGCGCATAGGTTCCCATCCAGTCCGCATCATCGGGCAGGGCCTCAATCGCATCCCAAAGTGGTTCCTCTTTGGGTAATGTGAAGGTTACGTCTGCTGACCCTGGAATACAGATTTCTTTACACACCAACCATGAAACTTTGCCTTCAAGTGTGGCAGATGTTACCGTATTTTTCATGGTAATCGGGCGCAGCAAGGTGACAACACCTTGATGGCCATAAGTCATGAAATCGCCTTCAGCCATACGTTCTGGCGCTGGCCAACCAATCGGCCCCACCTCGATATCGGCATGTTCTGTAATTGTAAAATCGGCTGGCATGCCGGAATCACCAGAATTTTGCCAATAAATATGCCAGCCGTCTTCTATCTGTAATTCAACACCAATCCAGCCTTGCTCATTTTGCTTGAGAAAGGACATTTGCACTTTGGGCGTCACTTGCACCAGCGTTTTTCCGTCCACCTCTTGTGCAAAAGATGCTGCAGCAAAAAACAATGTAATGAGTGCAGCAATTAATCGCATAAGCGCCGTGTATAGTTCACAAAATCGGTGACGGTATCGGTTACATACTGTGCTTCCTTCGGCACCGTAATCGCATTGGCAATCAGGTTACGCTTGGCATTGCCGATAGAAATAATATTCGGGAACACATAACCACCCAAGACTTCCAGCGGCACCCGTAATTGCTGCAAGCCCATGCGGCCACCGCGCTCGGAAGGTGAGGCGGAAAGCAGCAAAATCGTTTTACCTTTAAAGGCTTGCTGCGAATCGACCGACAACCAATCAATCAGATTTTTGAGTGAGCCTGGCATCGACCAGTTATACTCAGGCGCTGCCAGCAATATACCGTGATTGCGCGCAATCGCTGCTTTGAGTTTCATGGCACCATCGGGCAGCGTGGTGTCTTCATCACGATACATGGGCGAATCAATCGTCGCATAATCAAGTGATTCAATGGTAGCGCCCAGACCATGTGCAATTTTTGCAGCATAATCTACCAGCATACGATTCAGCGAATCAGGGCGATAGGATGCAGCAAGTGATAAAAGTTTTGTCATGCGGCCTCTTTTGCCAAACGCGTTGCAAGCAATGCAAATGCTCGCCCGCGATGGCTGATACGATGTTTGGTATTCGCGTCTAACTCAGCAAAGGTTACATCATAACCATCGGGAATGAAAATAGGGTCATAACCAAACCCCTTATCGCCGCGCGGTGGAAAGGTGAGTGTGCCTTTAATCTCACCCTCAACATGCTCGACAACCCCATCTGGCCAGCCAAGCGCGAGATTGCAGATGAACGAGGCCTCTGCACCCTGCGGGTCAATACCCTTGGCATCAAGTGCATCGTGCACACGCTGCATGGCGAAGGTAAAATCCTTACGCTCACCTGCCCAGCGTGCCGAATAGATACCGGGCGCACCATCAAGCCCTGCAACCGACAAACCCGAATCATCAGCAAGTGCAATCAAGCCCGTTGCTCTCGCGCTATGTAGGGCTTTAAGGGCCGCATTCTCGGCAAAACTACTGCCGGTTTCCTCCGGCTCGCTCACCTGCTTATCCGCCGCAGAAATCACATCCAGCGCGTAAGGCTTCAGTAAATCGCGAATCTCAACCAGTTTGCCTTGGTTGTGGCTGGCAAGCACAAGGGGTGAGGTGATGGCGCGCATCGATTAAAAGCCCAATGCTTCTTTTTGTTTAGCCATGAGTAACTGACCACCCGCCATGGATAGGGACAGTAATTGCTGCATTTGCTCGTGGGTGAAGGTTGCTTCCTCGCCCGACATTTGCACTTCAACCAATCGACCATTGCCTGTCATCACCACGTTCGCATCGACTTCAGCGCCCGAATCTTCTTCATAGTCCAGATCCAAAAATGCTTCACCCTTCACAATGCCGCATGAAATGGCCGCAACAGGTGCAATCATTGGTGTTTTTTGAATAAGCCCGCGCTTCATGAGCGTTTGAACGGCACCATAAAGCGCGACATAACCACCTGTGATACTGGCAGTGCGCGTGCCACCATCCGCTTCGAGCACGTCACAATCAATCACCAATTGGCGCTCGCCTAACAATCCCAAATCAATCGACGTGCGTAGCGAGCGACCAATCAGGCGCTGAATTTCTTGCGTACGTCCCGATTGTTTACCCTTCGCCGCTTCGCGCGGATTGCGGCTATTCGTCGCGCGTGGCAACATGCCATATTCTGCTGTGACCCAGCCTTTGCCCGTATTACGCAACCATGGCGGCACGAAATCGTCCACACTCGCGGTGCAGAGCACTTTCGTGTGGCCAAACTCCACAAGGCACGAACCTTCCGCATGGCGCGACACGCCCGCCGTGAGGGTGACGGGGCGTAAGTCGGCGGCAGTACGATTGAATGAGCGTGGCATAAATTCTCCGTTGATATGGCTTGAAATAGCCCGCTTTCACACTACATGCAACGGGAGGCTTGAAAAATCATCGAAACGTGACATATAGGCAGACTATGAGCGATGCAGCAGAACAGCACGAACCCGAAATACTACCCGAGCAGCAGCCAGATGCCGAGGCCATCGCCCGCGCACTGAATGTTTTATTAGAAGAGAAAGAAAAAGAAGTCGCAACGCTGAAAGACCAGTCATTGCGTGCTCTGGCTGAGGTCGAAAACATCCGTCGCCGTGCCGAGCGTGACCAAGCCGACACAGCAAAATACGCTGTGAGTAAATTTGCAGGCGATTTGGTGGGCGTGTTGGAAAACCTACAGCGCGCGGTCGATGCGATATCGCCGGAGTTACGCAAAGAGCAGCCCGCCGTTGGTAATCTTGCTGTTGGCGTGGAAATGACCCTCAAAGAATTGCTTACTGCATTTGAGAAGCACGGTATTAAGCGCCTCGACCCGTTGGGCCAGAAATTCGACCATAATTTCCATCAAGCCGTAACGCAAGTGGAAGACGGGCAGGCCGAGGCAGGCACTATTTTACAAGTGCTACAAGCGGGCTATGTCATTCACGATCGTCTGTTGCGCCCTGCGATGGTTGTGGTTGCTACCAATAATAACAGCGCAACATTGAACACGAGCGCCTAGACATTCGTGCTTACTAACGCTAGTTTACTTCCCATGCGACAACCTTCAAGTGACATTCTCTTCGCGCGCGACGATGCACACCGCATGCTTCCCCTCATGGTGGCATGTTTGGTTGGCTTTTCTGCGCTGCTGTTAATGGTGGCGTTTTCTCTGTCGAATAATATTCAGACACAAGCGAGTGATGTATACGGTACGCTGCAAATTGAACTATCAAGCGACACGAATGCTTCGACTCTCGATAACGTAATCGCCTTATTAAAGCGTACAGAAGGCGTTCAGGATGTTGTAGTTGTCGGTAAAAAACAAATGGAAGGCTTGCTCAAGCCTTGGCTAGGCAGCAATCTCGCGCTGGACGATTTGGCGCTGCCTGTGATGCTCGATGTTAAGACCGCAGTGGCAAATGATAAAACCACCGTGGATGTATTAGCGCTTAGTGCCAGCTTAGAAAAAATCAGTAAAGGTGCATTGGTGGAAGATCGTGGCCCATGGCTCGACCACATGGCACAAGCGCTGCAATATGTACAAGCTGTCGTGCTATTTATCGCTTCTGCCCTGATGCTATGCATGATTGCCATGATTGTGTTAGTGTCGCGCACCAGCTTGAAACTGCATTTCAAAACCGTCAGTTTGTTGCATATGTTTGGCGCAACAGATGATTATATACTGCGTCAATTCCAAATGAATAGTGCATGGCTTGCAGGTCGTGGTGCACTCTTGGGCATCGTGTTTACGGTATTAATTATGGGCTTTGCGGTGATTGCAACACAGCAATGGGAAAGCCCGATTCTACCCGCCCTCACTATCACCACCTCGCATATTCTTAGCCTGATTGTGCTGCCAGTTCTCACCGCACTGGTTGCGTGGGTTGCAACGCGTTTGACCGTGCAATCCATGCTCGCGCAGATGCACTAATGTTAGTCTTGCTTGACCGTGATGGCGTAATCAATCGGGACGCACCCGAAGGTATTCTACGCGTCGAAGACTTCCATATTTTTCCGCAAGCGCTCGAAGCAATTGCAGCGCTCACGCAGGCTGGGTTTCACATTGCGATTTGCACCAATCAATCTGCTGTAGGCCGCGGCAGAATGACGCAAGAAACACTGGATGCGATTCATGATAGATTACGCGAGGCAGCATTAGCGGCAGGCGGTAAGATTGACGCGATCTATGCAGCCACTGAAGCCCCTGAACAGGCCACGCATCGTCGCAAGCCAAATGCGGGAATGCTCCAAGAAGCACTCGCGCAGTTTGCAGCGAATCCCGCAGATACATTCATGGTTGGCGATATGCTGCGCGATTTGGAGGCAGCCCATGGCGCAGGCTGCAAAAAAATACTCGTGCGCACCGGAAAAGGTGCCGAAACGGAAGCAAAATCGATTCCCGAACATCTTCAGCCTGTTATCGTTGTTGAACATCTGCTAGAAGCATCCCATCATATTCGTGCATGCGTTCTATCCTAACAGTTTGTGCAGCCTTATTGCTGGTGTGGCTCACCGCACTTTTGTTGTTCGTGCAGCAATTAAATAGCTATAGCAAAACGGACGATACCAGCACCGACGCGATTATCGCGCTTACGGGAGGTGTCTTGCGCTTAGAGCGCGGATTCGAGATGTTGGGCCGTGATAAAGCACCCATTTTATTTATCAGTGGTGTCGGGAAAACTACTACGCGTGAGCAACTATTGCACGAATATGGCACAGAGCAAATTCGCGAAAAAGTTGAGAATAATGCAGCAGAACTCATTCTCGATTATCGCGCCGACAGCACCTACACCAATGCGCAAGAAGCTGCGAAATTCATTCGTACCCGTGGTATCACAACCATACGACTGGTGACCTCGAACTATCATATGCCACGTAGTGTGATGGAATTTGAATCTGCAGTTCCTGAAGCTTTCGTCGTGCCTGATGCCGTAACGCCGCCAAAGTTCCAAACCAAACATTGGTGGGCCGATGGGTATACGCGCACCTTGGTGCTAAGAGAGTTCCACAAATACTGGCTCGTGTGGTTCCGCACACGCATTCATCGCACATGAGTATTCTAAGAACGCTGGTGTTCTTCGCGCTTTGGCTGCCGTTTACAGCCCTGATTGGCATTGTGGCAGCGCCCGCACTTTTACATACCAAACTTGTCTGGTGGGTGGCCGATTTTTGGGCGGGGTTTACCCTCCTATGGTTACGCATCAGTTGTAATATAACTTCTGAAGTGCGAGGCGCAGAATCGCTCCCACGTTCGGGCGTTATTTATGCCAGCAAGCATCAATCCGCATGGGATACGCTAATGCTATGGCGTACGCTGAATCGCCCACTTTTTATTCTCAAGCGTGAGCTCTACTGGATTCCGTTTTTCGGCTGGTATCTTTGGCGCTCCAACCAGATTGCCATTAACCGCGCGGACCGCAAAAAAGCGATGGAGCAGATTTTGCAGCAAGTGCAAACTGCACAAAAATCAGGGCGCCCTATCGTTATTTTTCCTGAAGGCACACGCGGTAAAGTTGGTGCAGATACCACCTATCATAGCGGTGTTGCCAAACTCAGTGCAGCGCTTGGTTGGCCCGTGATTCCTGTGGCGCTCAATGCGGGTAAATTCTGGCCCAAGCGCCCTTTATGGAAAACATCAGGCCATGCGGTGATGCAGTTTCTGCCCGCACTGCCTGTGTGTGGAGACGACAAGCACGCATGGATGAAAATGCTGAAAGAGCGAATCGAGTCAGCGTCGCGCGCGCTGTAGCTGTCCGTCACGCAGATAAAGTACGGGATAATCAAACGATGCCATGAGCGATTCATCATGGGTTGCGAAGACAATTGTTGTGCCCACTTTATTGAGTGAGCGAAACAAATGCATCAACTTCATGCTGAGTTCATGGTCAAGATTGCCAGTCGGCTCGTCCGCTAAAATCAACAAAGGTTTGTTGATGACGGCGCGGGCAATGGCCACGCGCTGCTTCTGGCCGCCTGACAGCTGCGAGGGCCTGACATCGGCAAACCCATCAAGGCCAATCCATGCCAATAATTCATTGACCTTCTCATCAATTTCTTCCGTTGCTTCGCCCATGATTTTAAGCGGTAGTGCGACATTCTGTGCAACGGTGAGGTGATTGAGTAATTGAAAGTCTTGAAACACCGTGCCGATTTTACGGCGATAGGTGGGCAGTTCTTCGCGTGTCAGTTCCGTCACGTCATTATCAAACAAATGCAAACTACCCGACGTAGGCTTTAGTGACAAGGCAAGCAAGCTGAGTAACGAAGATTTGCCTGCCCCTGATGCGCCAGCAATAAAGGTGAACGAGCCTGCCTCAAGATGCAACGAGAGCTGCTTGAGTACAGGTTTGCCCGCAAGATATTCCAAACCGATTTGGTGACAACGAATCATAGTGGATATCTACGATATAGGCTGGAAACAGCAATCAAAATCCGCTAGCTTGCGCACATGCTTTTGGAATGCCCAGCTTGCCATGCTCAATTCAAGGTGCCCGACGGCGCGATTCCCGCAACGGGACGCACGGTGCGCTGTAGTGCGTGTAAGCACCAGTGGCACGCGCTGCCGCCGATACCGCAAGAGCCTCGCAACGTCGCTGTTGATACGGACTTTTTAACAGAACTCACCAAAGTAACGGACGCCCCTGAAGTACCCGAAACGCCCGACGTAACCACGCAGGCGCCACAAACCGTTTCTGAAGAAGACGCGAAGGCAATGGCGGCGATTGAAGCCGCGCTTTCTAATGCTGCGCCAAAGTCGCCACCTAAGCCTGCTAAACCGCGCTTTGAGCTGCCGCTTCGCCCATTCAAAGTTGCTGTGCCTGCGCTTGCTGCATGCTGGCTGATTCTAGCTTTTTATGCCTATTTCCCAAGCTGGGCGAATGCGCCGATTATTGGCTCCATTTACCGGTTGATGGGCGTGGTACCGACCGATGGTGTGGTGCTTGCTGATATCGCCATGCAGCCCCAAAAAGAAGGCCAGCGTACACGTTTTCTGATTAGCGGAAATATCGTCAATCAGGAAGCCTCCGTGCGCGTCGTACCAACGGTGCGCGTACAAATGCTTGATCGCCAGAATGATGTGGTGTGGGAGCGCGAATATGAGGTCAATAAAACCCTGACACCGGGTGAGATTTATCCCTTCCGCATTACGAATGCCGAAACGAGTTTTGGCCATAATGTAGCGCAACTGGTGGTGGATGTTGGTCATCCGCTCGATATGATGTTCCGCTAATGGTTGAAAAACGTAGCATTCCTGTGCTTTACACGGCGGCAGAAATCAAAGACCGTGTCGAGGCGCTGGCGGCAGAAATTGCTGCGAATATCAGTGGCGATTTTTTGATTGTATCGCTACTGCGCGGTTCCTTCATGTTCACTGCTGATTTGGTGCGCGAGCTTTGCGCCATCGGCATTCACCCGCAAATCGACTTCATGACACTGCAAAGCTATGGCTCTGCTACGCAAAGCTCTGGCGAGGTCAAAGTGGGTCGTGATTTGACCGAAGACGTCAAAGGCAAAACTATTCTCGTGGTCGATGACATTTTGGAAACGGGACGCACGCTGAGTTATGCGCTTGATTTATTAAAGTCGCGCGGCGCAGCAACTATAAAAGTCGCCATGTTACTTGAAAAACCCGGTAAGCGCGAAGTCGCGGCCAAAGCGGATTTCGTGGGGTTCACGATTCCAGATAAGTTCGTTGTGGGCTACGGACTGGATTACGCGAATCATTACCGTGAGCTGCCCTTTATTGGGTATCTCGACGTTCATTGATGCGTAGCGCCGCTGGGGCTTTCGTCCTCAACGGACGTCGATGCGTCGGTTTTTTTAAGAACTAAATCCACGTAGGCACAGATTCTTGCCCCAGCATCGCCTCATAGGTGGGGCGCGGTCGAATTACCGAAAATTGATTGCCCTTCACCATTACTTCGGGAATCAGCAAGCGTGAATTATAGGTGTTCGACATGGTCGCGCCATATGCGCCTGCCGTGCGCAATGCGAGCAAGTCACCTTCCGCGGGTAGTGGCATTGCATAGTCTTTTACGAACATATCGCTCGACTCACATACCGGACCCACGACGCTGAGCGTCGATTCATTCATTTTAGATTCAGATACGGGAATAATCTCATGCACCGCATCATAAAGGGCAGGGCGCAGCAAATCATTCATGCCAGCATCCACAATCACATAGGTATGCACGGCATGTTTTACATACAGCACTTTGGTAATTAGCAGTCCCGCATTACCAGCAATCAAGCGCCCAGGTTCGAACATAAGATGTGCACCTAAATCACCGACCGTTTCACGCACAATCTTTGCATAATCCGTCGGTGGCGGTGGCGCGGCATCCGCTTGCATGTATGGCACGCCAAGCCCGCCACCTAAATCAATCGTGCGAATCGTCATGCCATTGCTGCGCAGCAATTCTACGAGTTGACGCACGCGTAAATACGCAGCCTTGAAGGGTTCCAACGAAGTGAGTTGTGAGCCGATATGCACCGAAACACCCTGCACATCAATACCAGCAAGTGTGGCGGCTTGCGCATAAATTTGAGGTGCAATATCAATATCGACCCCGAATTTATTTTCTTTTTTACCTGTAGATATTTTCGCATGCGTTGCTGCATCCACATCGGGGTTCACGCGCAATGCAATCGGTGCTTTCACACCCATGGAGAGCGCCACATCATTGAGCGCCAGTAATTCACGCTCCGATTCCACATTAAACTGGAAAATTTTCTGGCTCAGCGCATAGCGCATTTCTTCGTGGGTTTTGCCCACGCCTGAGAATACAATCTTTTCAGGTGCAATGCCTGCGGCTAGCGCGCGGCGCAATTCACCTTCAGACACCACATCCGCACCGCTTCCAGCTTTGGCGAGAGTCGCAAGCACTGCAACATTACTATTGGCTTTGACGGCGAAGCACACAAGTGGATTCAAGGATTTTAGCGCATCATGAAACACACGAAAATGGTGGGTAAGCGTGCTGTGCGAATACACGTAGAACGGTGTGCCAACGGCTGCTGCGATATCAGCGATGGTCACGTCTTCGGCATAAAGCTGAGAATGCTTATAGGTGAAATGATCCATTAAATGCTCGGGTTTTGCGCTTGTTGCTTGAGGCGCTGCTGTTCTTCAAATTGTTTTTTGCGCTGCAACTTTTGCTGCTGTTTTTGCTCATAGGCTGGAATATCTTTAGGCGCAATAAGTGGGCGCTCGACGCCACACCCTGAAACCCATGCTGCGCAACAAACGAGTGCAACATAACGTTTCATAGATAGTCCTTTTTGGCTTTGCTAATCGCTTTTTTCACCTGCGCTGGCGCAGTTCCGCCGAAACTACTGCGGCGCGCCACACAGGCTTTGAGTGTTATCGCGCTATAGACATCTTTCGTGATTTTCGCATGCACCGATTGCATTTCTTTCAACGATAAATCATCCAGCGCGCAGCCCTTTTTTTCGGCCATTTGGACGAGCTTTCCGGTGATATGGTGCGCATCACGAAACGCAATACCCAGCTTCTGCACTAACCAATCCGCTAAGTCGGTGGCGTTGAGATAACCAAGTCCAGCAGCCTCAGCCATGCGATTCTTGTTGATGGTCATATCCGCAATCATACCGCTCATGGCTTTGAGGCTCATGAGCGTATCATCAATCGCTTGGAAAAACGCGCGCTTGTCCTCCTGCATGTCTTTATTATAGGCAAGTGGTAGCGATTTCATCGTAAGCAATAGACTACTCAGCGCGCCAACCACACTACCGCTTTTGCCACGAATAAGTTCTGCCGCATCAGGGTTGCGTTTTTGCGGCATAATCGAAGAGCCACTAGTGAAGGCATCACTCATTCTGATAAAACCAACCATTGGATTGCTCCAGAAAATCAGCTCCTCCGCCAAGCGCGACAGATGGATGGCGGCAATCGACAAAGCCGCCAGCACTTCCATCACATAATCACGGTCTGACACCGCATCGAGTGAGTTATTCATGGGTGCGGAAAAACCAAGGGCTTTCGCCGTTTTATAGCGATCAATCGGGTAGGTGGTGCCCGCTAACGCTGCCGCACCGAGTGGTGATTCATTAAGGCGCACTGCTGCATCTTCCAAGCGCGCGCGGTCGCGTTGAAACATTTCGACGTATGCCAACAGATGATGCGCAAACACAATCGGCTGTGCGGGCTGCAAATGGGTCATACCCGGTAGAATGGTGTCAGTGTGTTTCTCCGCTTGAGCCAGTAACGCAGACTGAACATCACGCAACGCAGCGTCTATCTCAGCGATGATGCGCCGTGTATATAAGCGCAAATCGGTGGCGACTTGGTCATTACGCGAGCGTGCCGTGTGCAGTCTTCCTGCCGCATCGCCAATCAACGTTTTCAGGCGTGACTCAATATTCATATGAATATCTTCAAGTGCGGCGGTGAAGGTAAATTTCCCCGACTCGATTTCACTGAGTATCTGTTTCAGACCTTTTTGAATCGCGGCGACGTCCTTGGCAGAAATAATGTTCTGCGCGGCCAGCATGCTCGAATGAGCAACCGACCCTTCAATGTCCTC
>JBMOEL010000051.1:0-12374 GCA_049314715.1 Rickettsiales bacterium | reverse complement strand
AATCCTTCCAAATGCTGCACGCGCCTGCAATAATAATCGGGTTGCGCAAATCGGGTTTGTCACTGCCATATTTCTTCATCGCCTCCGCATACGGAATACGCGGGAACGGGAAGTCGGTCACTTTTTTGTCAGAGAATTCGGTGAATACACCATGCAATACCGGCTCAATCGCCGCGAACACGTCTTCCTGCGTCACATAGCTCATCTCAAAGTCGAGCTGATAGAACTCACCGGGTGAGCGGTCAGCACGCGCATCTTCGTCGCGGAAGCAGGGGGCGATTTGGAAATACTTATCAAAACCCGACACCATCAGAAGCTGTTTAAACATTTGCGGTGCTTGCGGCAGCGCATAGAACTTACCTGGGTGCACGCGTGACGGCACCAGATAATCCCGTGCACCCTCGGGCGACGAAGCGGTCAGAATCGGCGTTTGGAATTCTTGGAAGCCCCGCTCAATCATACGACGACGAAGCGATGCAATCACGTTGCTGCGCAGAATGATATTCTTGTGCAACTTCTCGCGGCGCAAATCGAGGAAGCGATAGGTCAAACGCGTCGCCTCGGGGCATTCAACGTCTGCATTTACTTGCAACGGCAGCGGGTCAGCAACCGACTCGACATGCACATCCGTCACCTTCAGTTCAATCTCGCCCGTGTTCAAATCCTTATTCACGGCCGCCGCATCACGCGCCACTACCTCGCCCGTCACCGTAATGACCGACTCATTGCGCAAATGGGTCAGCGTTTCAAAGGCGGGGTGGCCTTGAGTTGCCACACATTGCGTCACACCATAATGGTCGCGCAGATCAATGAACACGAGTTGGCCATGATCGCGCGTGCGATGCACCCAGCCTGAGAGTTTCACGGTTTTGCCTGCATCGGCTTTACGCAGCGCGGCGCATGTATGGGTACGGTATTGATGCATAAAAATCCCTACGAAATTGCTTGCGTTTCCTATAGCTTGCTGTCTAAAGCACTGCAACATGCAAATACGCCCAACTATCATCGATTCAGCCGAATTCGCCATCTTCTGCGAAACCCTGCATGGCGAGCGTTTCATTACGCTCGATACCGAATTCATCCGCGAGCGCACCTATTTCCCGCAGCTGTGCCTGCTTCAAATCGGCACTAGCAAAGAGGCCGTGGCGGTGGACCCGCTCGCCGAGGGTATGGATTTAACCCCGCTCTACCGCGTGCTGGCCGACCCGTCGATTATCAAAGTTTTCCACGCCGCAGGTCAGGATGTGGAGATTTTCTTCCGCCTCAGCGGCATCATCCCCACCCCACTATATGACACGCAGATTGCGGGCATGGTCTGTGGCTTTGGCGAATCCGCCAGTTACGAAACCTTGGTGCGCGAATTGGTCGGCGCGAAACTCGACAAGGCCTCACGCTTTACCGATTGGGCGAAACGCCCGCTGAGCGACCGCCAACTCACCTATGCGCTGGATGATGTGATACATTTGCGCAAGATTTTTGAATTGATGGAAGCGCGTATCGAAAAAGATAATCGCAGCGCTTGGATTCAGGAAGAAATGCAAGAAGCCTATGCATTAAGCCGTTTCCAGATTGATACCAGTAATGCGTGGAAGCGCCTGAAAGTCAAAAGCCGTGACCCGTTTTATCTGCATATGCTGCGCGCCGTGGCAAGCTGGCGCGAGGAGTTAGCAATAAAGCGCGACGTGCCGCGCCAACGTATTATTCGCGACGAGGTGGTGCTGCAAATTGCCGCACAATCCCCCGAATCGGTGGAGGATTTGCAGCAAGTGCGCGGCCTTGGCAATAACCTGTCGCGTGACTGGCAAACCTCGCTCATTGATAATTTGAATATGGCGCGCATCGCCCCGAAGGAAGATTTCCCCGCCCCGCCTCCACGTGGCATCAGCCTCAATGCGGGTCAGGAAGCCTGCCTTGATATATTGCGCATGTTGCTCAAACAATGCTGCGAAGAGGCGCATGTGGTACCGCGCTTAGTGGCGGACCGTGACGAGTTGGAAGCCTTAGTAAAAGGCGACGTGCCAATGGCCAACTCGCATATCATGCATGGCTGGCGCTATGAAGTGTTCGGCAAAAAAGCCGAAGGCCTGCTGCGCGGCAAATTACACGCCATGGTCGACACCGCCAAGCACGGCTTTGCCCTGAAGTGGGAAGAAGTGGCTTAGCAAGCGATGATTCGTAATTCGTGATTCGAGGATTCGTGATTCGTCATTGCGAGGCGAAGCCGAAGCAATCCATTTATCCCCCTCACCCAGCTTCCGCTAACTCGCTACGCTTCGTAGCTACAGCAACCCTCTCCCTAGAGGGAGAGGGAAAAAAAAGAGGCATTCATCTCTTATTACTAACGACTAACGACTAACGACTAACGACTAACGACTAATCTTCAGCAGCTCTTCCAAAATATCTTTGCAGATTTCGCCGTAGCCGTGGCGCGCTTCGCCGCGGTTGGCCATCGCCGTCATCTGCTCAAGCGTGAACCATGTAGCAGGGGCCGCGCCATCTTCGGGCATGGGGTTTAAGGCCGCTGCATCCGCCGTATCCATCACCACCGCGAACCAATAGACGGGCCGGTCCTTGCCATGCGCATTCCGGTATGTGCGAATACCAATGGGAATAAGGCGTGATGGGTCTAAATGCTCAACACCCGCCTCTTCTCGCAACTCGTGCAAAATCCCATCCGCATAAGATTCTAACTCTGCGCCTTGCATGGCGTGAATGGTGGCTTGGTCACGCAGATCCACCCACTCGCCTGTTACTGCATGGCGGGCGCGAATCGTGCCGCGCGGTAGCACCCATGGTGCCTTACCATCAAGCTTTTTACCAATCGGTTTCACGAGCAGAAATTGCGGTGCGTGCTGCGGGTTTTTCACCACAACCGCACCAACCTTATAGGCAGGCGTGTCTTTGTTGAGTTGCATGCGCCCATGCTAACGAACAAAGAAAAAATTGGCTAGTGGGTATTAGCGTGCGATTTTAACAGATGCATCTGCTGCAGTGGGAGTCGCTGGAACAAAATGGCCAGCCTGATCATTACCTTCCCATTGCAGACCAACCGCATTAGGGTTGATATTATTTGCAGCAAGCAACGTTTTGAAAGCCAAGTCGTCGGCATAACTATTGGTGGAATTATTAGCCAAAACATCTAAACCCAGCCTGCTAAGTTCTTGCTGGTCAAGAATACGGTCTGCCGTGGTAGCACCATTCACGCTTCGCCTATCATAGTCTCTGAATAATCTATCAATCGGCAAAAGATCGTCTTGTGTCGCGCCCGATAAAGGTGCACCGCCATACATAGCGGGCGCAAAAGTGACTAAACTTGTATTATCTGCTGCCGCTGGACTTGCCGCTATTGCTCCACCAAGTAGAGTACCTCCGTCAGATCTCATTCTTTGAAGCTCGGTATTATCTTGACCTTCTAAAGTCTGCCTTGCAGCTGCTTCCATGCCTTCTACTTGCGCTTGCGAGAGTGTAATCGGCCTACTTACAAGTGTTTGCGCATTTGCTGTTTGCAAGTCTTGCAAAATATTAGGCTCCAATTGCTGGCCCTCAGGCTTGCCATCGTTATAGGCTGCAACCAACTGTTGAGGACTCAATCTATTGCCGTTTTCTACATTCGCACGCAAAAAATCTTCCAGCTGTTCTGGGCTAACTTGCAATCTCCCTTGCGGAAGCTGTGGCCCACCACCAACTGGTGCTGGAGTTGCTGCTGCATCTGGTACTGGAGGTGCTTCTGGTGTAGGTGTAGTAGCTGCAGCTTCTGGCGAGTTTGTTTCAGCGGCTGAGCTTGCTCTATTAGGGAACATGCTGGTTAGAATACGCTCGCGCTCTTCTGGGTCTTGCACAAAAGCGGTGACGAAGAATGCTGCAATAAGTTGGAAAATACCACCCGCACCGTCACCACTGGTAGTACGCCCACCATTTGCCCTTACGGCTTGGCGCAATTCTTCACGGGTTCGGACAAGCGCTGCTTCCATCGCCTCATAATTTGGAATGTCATTAGGAACGGCTGCTTGAATCTGCGCTGGCGTGAGTGAACGCAGCAAGTTTGAGGCGTTGCGCGTAAGGTTGTCGTTACCCTCTAGTGCTGCACGCAATGCCGTTAATTGCGCCTCTGGGTTTTCACCACCAGCCGCGAGCAAACGCACCAACTGAAGTGCACGTGCTTGGTTATTGCTAGCATCTTGAGTTGCACCGCTGGGATCGACTACTTGAATGGTTTCAGCAGTCAGCAGCGCTGTAACGCGTTGTTGTAATGAACTGTGTGGGCCAAGAGTTACTGGAGCCTCAGCAGTACCAACGTTGGTACCAGTCATAGCACCAGCAGCATCAATCGCTACCGTTGCATCTGGGTCCAAGCCTCGCAGCGTCGCACCACGCGCACGATCTAAATCTCGTCCCTTTTCACGCTCATCACGCGTTCTTGCGCGCGCTTCTTCAGCCGCACGATTGGCTTCTACCATAGCAACCATATCGGCTTCGATGTTCGCAAATCCTTGGGCTTGCAAAGAACTAATGAGTAGTTCTGCGTCTGCTGGTCGATTAGCATTGGCAAGTGAAGTATAAAGAGGCAATGCATATTCTGCTGCGAGTTTAGCCCTATCTTCTGCACTCACATTCAGCAACAAACCGTTAGCATCATGTATTTGTGATTCCGCAAATGTGTTATGAATTTCTCTTGCCACATCGCGGATAGCATCAGGCATATTTCCAATATCTCCGCCACGGCCAAGGTTTTGAAGTCCTCTAGTATTGACACCAATACCTGACCCAGAATCACGATCGCGTGCATAGACATCAACATCAAGATATTGAATCAGGCCGCCAATAATCGGTATGCGACCAACCACGCCCTCAGCGTGCTGTCCTGTTAGCATCTCGCCCGTCT
The DNA here is from genome assembly GCA_049314715.1 of Rickettsiales bacterium. Taxonomy (GTDB): domain Bacteria; phylum Pseudomonadota; class Alphaproteobacteria; order Rickettsiales; family UBA3002; genus JAFLDD01. Next base: position 7,492 of record JBMOEL010000051.1, on the reverse strand, counting down.
CTTCTTGGAGTTGGGCAAGTCTACCACGATTAAAGCGTACTTCCGATAAAGTAACCATGCAGTACCGAACCTCTAAAATTTTAACTAATTTACCATTTTAACAGTAAATAATTCGTTAATTTTTTAACATTGTTGGGCTTTTAGTGTTGATTTTTGAACTCGCTTCACTACGCGCAACTCATGCGTGAATGAATAATAATCAATACCTTAAGCCATTATTCAGGAGTATCTTAACACAAACGTCACAAAAGAAATGTGAAGGTTTTGTGACAATCGACAAGATTTCGTTAGCGCATGCAATAAGCTTAAGAAATCTGTCGTCCCGTGGAGCGAAACAGGAGTGCAGCGAGCACGGGATCCAGACTCCAATAGTGTCAGTAGGCACTATTGGATTTTATCACTTCCAAAAACGCCTCCTTGCGTTTTTGGAGCATGGGTCCCCGAATCGATTTTCTCCTGAAAATCGCTCGAGGATGACACATCAGAAACTAAAACTCGCTCTCGGCCATTACCGCATCAGAACCATTGGTGATGCTGGCCAGTAGCCCAGTCGTCTGCGGTAGGATTTTCGCATAGAAGAAGCGCGCAGTCGCCAGCTTCGCTTTATAAAATTCTGGGTCACTGTCCATTTGCGCGAGCGCAATCTTCGCGGTCTTCGCCCAAATGAATGCGTTGATGACCAGCCAGAACATACGCAGATATTCGACCGCCCCTGCCCCTGCATGGTTGGGGTTGGCCATACCCATCGCGCCAATCCACATCGTCGCTTGTTGCAAATATTTCATATGTGCTTTGAGCGGCTTATTGAACTCTGCCATCTTCGCGTCGTCGCGATTTTCCGCAATAAACGCATCCAGAGGGTGGAAGAAACGCTTCAAGTATCTGCCCGTTTCAAACCCCAGTTTGCGACCCACCAAATCCATCGCCTGCACACCGTTGGTGCCTTCATAAATCATCGCGATGCGCGAATCGCGCAGATATTGGCTCGCGCCATATTCCTCAATGTAGCCATAGCCACCAAAAATCTGCATCGCGGTGCTGGCGGTTTCAAACCCACCATCCGTAAGGGCGGATTTGAGAATGGGTGTGATTAACTGAACGAAGTCGTCAGCTTCTTCACGTTTTGAAGCATCGGGGTGGCGGTGTGAAATATCGAGCATCAATGCCGTCCACATCACCAACGCGCGCGCGCCTTCATTGAAGGCTTTCATGGTGTATAACATGCGCCGCACATCGGGGTGCACGGTAATAGGGTCAGCCACTTTTTCGGGGAATTTTGCACCTGTGAGTGCGCGGCCTTGCGGGCGTTCTTTCGCGTAAGCCAGCGCATTCTGATACGCCGCCTCGCCCACGCCCAATCCCTGCACACCTACATAGAGGCGCGCCGTATTCATCATCACGAACATCGCGGGCAATCCACGATGCGGCTCGCCGACCAGCCAACCCGTCGCGCCATCATAATTCATGACGCAGGTGGGTGATGCGTGAATGCCCATTTTATGTTCAATACCCGCACAGCTAAATTGATTGCGCGCACCTAGCGAACCATCTGCATTGACCAAGAATTTTGGCACCACAAAAAGCGAAATGCCTTTGCTGCCTTTAGGTGCATCCGGCAAACGCGCCAGCACAAGGTGAATAATATTTTCGGTCTGGTCCTGCTCACCCGCGGAAATGAAAATCTTATTGCCCTCGATTTTATAACTGCCATCCGCATTCGGCTCGGCACGGGTTTTGAGCAAGCCTAAATCCGTTCCTGCCACCGGTTCGGTAAGGCACATCACGCCCGACCATTCGCCCGAAATCATTTTAGGCAGATAGGTTTTTTTCTGTTCGTCATTCCCATGCACCAACAACGCATTGATGGCTCCATGCGTCAATCCGGGCGTAAGACCGAACGACAAGTTGCTTGAACACACCATCTCTAGCATCGGCATATTGAGAAATTCCGGCAAACCTTGGCCGCCAAATTCCGTTGGCCATGTGAGCGTGCTCCACCCACCGTCGCGGTACATGTTATAGGCTTCTTTGAAACCATCCGGCGTCGTCACCTTGCCATTTTCATATTTCAGCCCTTGCTTGTCACCCACCGTATTCAGCGGGAAAAGCACCTCTTCGCACATTTGCGCGCTGGCTTCGAGCAGCGGCTGCACCAACTCTTTTGCTTCCGCAAAGCCCGGAACATCCGTATGCGTATCTAGCTCCAGAAAATGATTGATCAGGAAGTTGAAATCTTTGAGTGGGGCTTTATAGACTGGCATTTATATCTCCTGATACAAAGAGCATTTATGTGAGCCAAGTTCTAGGAGTCGAGGCGCGCAGGGAGGGAGTGTACGCGCTTGTACATGACCGAACCGAGCACCAATGACGACAACGAAATTGGCCATAGAAATCTCTTTGTTAGTTCCTCAATGGTTTCGATGTGTTGAGCATATGCGCAATGCGCGCTTGCGTATCAGGGTGTTTGCAAAGCTGCATGAAATACTCATATTCTAAATCCAGTATCTGCTGCTCGGTGACTTCCTGCGTAATGTCGCACTCTCCACCGGTGAGTACTTTCGCCAGCGCATCACACACCACCGCGTCGTGCTTGGTTGCTTTACCATTCGCAACAAAATTACCCACCGCCATCATCAAGGCAGTATAGCCCGTTTCGCCCGGCAAGCGAATGGTGAATGGTTCTGGCGCTTTGTAATCTTGCGCAAGCTCTAGTGCATGTGCCTTAGCATCCGCCAACACGCGACGGCGATTCATCGAAATGCGTGATTTCGTATTCAGAATCATCATGTCTTTTGCTTTTTGTGCAGAGCCTGCCACTTTCGCGGTCGAGATATACTCGAAGCATTTGGAGATCGCTGGCATCGGCCCTGCGGCCATGAGTTGTTCAGGGCGCTGGCCTTTCAGCACGGCTTTTTGTGTCGCAATACCTGCCGCAACATGGCGGAATAAAAGCTCCTTACAGCCACCCCAACCGGGAATCACCCCAATGCCCACTTCGACTAATCCGATGTAAGATTCCAGATGCGCCTGCACCGCGTCCACATGTAAGTTAATTTCACACCCACCACCCAGTGCCATGCCAGAAAGCGACGAAACGACAGGGAATGGTGCATATTTCAGCCCCATGAAACCTTGTTGGCCTTGCTTCACCATATCAGCAATCGCCCACCATGAAGCGGTATTGCACGCGAGATTGAAGAAGCCGATATTCGCACCGAAGCTGAAATGCTCTGCGTCCGTACCAATGACGAGCGCGCGGAAGCCAGATTTTTGAATCAGCTCTGGCGCTTCTTGCACCATGCGCAAATTCTCAGGGTCCCACGTATTCATTTTACTGGTGAGCTCAAGGCACGCCACCCCATCACCCAAATCCCAGACCTGCGCGGAAGCATTTTTCTTGATGGGTTTTTTGGTGAGTTTGATATCTTCAAGTAACAACGAACCATCCGGAATCGGCACGGCGGTATGCTTGCCACCAATCGCGAACTGTATGCGTTTGCCGTCCACCACGTCGTAAAGTTTTTTACCGCGCGCCTCAGCAATTACCGCCGGCACGGTGAGTCCAATTTTTTCCCATGCCTGCGCAATAAGTTCTGTACCCGCAACGCCGCCGTGCGCCGCACGGTCAATAAGTTGGAACGGGCCGTACTTCCAGTTATAGCCATTCACCATCGCCGCATCGACGCTGTAAATATCGTCCGAAATTTCGGGGATGAGCGATGCAGCATAATGCAATGTCTTGAGCATCACGGCTGCAGCATATTGCCCACCAATATCAGGGTGCGCCATCAGCGTCGCAACGCCACTTTTTGCTGCATCAATGGATTCCAGCTTCGCTTTTTTCTCCGCGCGATACTCACCCGTTTTGAAGTCGATGACCTCTTTGGTTTTCTTACCGTTCGCATCTTTTTGCATGCGGTAGAAACCGCCTTTGCCTTTGCGACCCGTGTACCCATCCGCAATCATTTTCTCAATCAGCGGCGGCAAATCATAAAGCGTGCGGAACGCGTCATTCGCAGGCAAACTCGCCATCATCGCCTTGGCAATCAGCGGCATTAAGTCGATACCAATCAAATCATAAAGACCGAACATACCCGTCTTGGGGAAGCCAAGCGGCTTGGCCATAATCGCATCCGCCTCCTCGACATTGATGCCTAAGCGCAGCGCATCGACAAGCCCCGCCGTCATCCAATAGACACCAATACGGTTGGCAAGGAATCCCGGTGTATCTTTCGCATTCACGACTGCTTTACCAAGCGCGCGATCGGCGAAATCACATATCGCTTCGTAACGCTTCGCGTCAAAGGTTGGGCTCTTCACAACTTCAAGCAACTTCATAAAGCGTGGCGGATTGAAAAAATGGGTGATGATAAAATCGTTTTTGAACTGCTCCGACTGGCCTTCGATGAGCACGCTGAGCGGAATGGTCGAAGTGTTCGACGAAACGATGGAGCCTTTTTTGCGCACCGCATCAATCTTCTTATACACGTCGCTCTTCACTTCGATCTTCTCGAGGACCACCTCGATAATCCAATCCACATCGGCAAGCTTATCCAAATCGTCTTCAAGGTTACCTGCTGTTACCAGCTTGGCATTGCGCTTATGTGAAAAGCCGGGCGTACCGCCTTTTAGTTGTTTCTCAATCGCACCGCTCGCAAGCATGTTTCTATCGGTTGCGTCTTTTGGAACGATATCGAGCAGCAATACGGGAATGCCCGCATTGGCAATCACACCCGCAATGCCCGAACCCATCACGCCCGAACCCAATACGGCAACTTTTTTTATCTCAAAACTCATTTTTTCTAATCATCCTAATTTTGTCATCGATTGAATTAAGCTGACTGCTCAAATCAGCTAACTTTTCATTTTGAACTGAAACTAAATGTCCCATCAGCTCTGCTATGTTTGATAATTTTTTGTCCAACCAAAGAACTAGGCCAACTAAGGTTAAAAGCAGAATTAGCAGCACCCACTCCATTACGCCTTCTCCAGCACCGTCGCGATACCCATGCCGCCACCAATGCAGGCTGAAGCGAGCGCATATTTGCCCTTACCACGACTCAGCAACAACGCCGCCTTACCCGTGATGCGCGCACCCGATGCACCAAGCGGGTGACCCAGCGCAATCGCGCCACCCTCGATATTGAGTTTCGCAGGGTCGATTTTCAGCTCCGCCGCACAGGGAATGGACTGCGCCGCAAAGGCTTCGTTGATCTCGACAACGTCGATATCCTTGATGGTAAGCCCCGCACGCTTCAATGCCTTCTCGCTCGCGTAAATCGGGCCAAGCCCCATCACGGCAGGGTCGAGACCAACAACGGCCGTCGATTTAATGCGCGCTAAAATTTTAAGCCCATGTTTTTTTGCGTAGTCTTCGCTAGTCACCAGCACCGCTGCCGCGCCGTCCGTCAGCGGGCTCGAAGTCCCCGCCGTCACCGTACCTTTGGCATCGAACGCTGGCTCAAGCTTCGCTAAATCTTCGGGCGTTGACGTTGCGCGAATCGTACCGTCCTTACTCACCACACCGTCTTTCGTCGTAATCGGCACAATCTCTTCCGAGAAGTCCGCCTTCGCCGCTTTCGCATGCGAGTTAAGCGCAAATGCTTCCTGTGTTTTGCGGTCAACGCTGAACTTCACGGCCACCTGCTCGGCAGTCAGCCCCATCGACATGTAGGCCGTTGGCATATCTTTATAGAGCGCGGGGTTAGGCAGCGGGTTATACCCACCCATCGGGATGCGTGTCATAGACTCCACACCCGCGCAAATAAATACCTCGCCCTTACCAATCGCGATATTGCCCGCGGCCATATGAATCGCCTCCATCGAGCTACCGCACCAGCGGTTGATGGTCGTGCCCGCAACGGTAACAGGAAGCCCCGCCTGCAACGCCACCATGCGGCCAATATTGAAACCCTGCTCGCCCTCAGGGAAGGCGCAGCCCATGATGAGGTCTTCAATATCATCCACCTTCACGCCAGTTTTCTTGATGAGGCCTTGAATGACCTGAACTGCAATATCATCCGGGCGGGTTTTCGCCAGCTGGCCTTTATTGGATGGGGTAAACGGGGAACGGACGAAGCCGACAATAACGGCGGATGACATAGTGCGAGACTCCCTGAATATTATTTTTATTTCAGGGCACTATAGCAGATTTAACGGATAAAAAAAGCGATGCTTGATGCTGCAACGCATTATGACGTTGCAGCGCCCACTAACGCTAAAAATTTATGCATATAGCGTTTTTCAACGTGTAGTTTCTGAGGCACGGTATTTTCACAGGCATACAGATACGCCTCGCAGCGCATCTGAAATCTGTCTGGGGGATTTTCTTTCCAGTCTGCAAAATAAGGAAGTGCAATATCAAAGCACCGTTCATCAAAATTGAGGCCGATATAAAACAGCAACCTGAGATCATCGATCGATTCGCGGTAGGCGGGCATTTTACTTTGCACGATAGCGGCAAACCCGTCATAATCCCCCGCACGATACGCCTTCTCAAGGCCTTTCCACACGGTATAATGCCCATCATAACTAAACATTGGTAATGCTCATGCGTCTGAAGTTAAAAGCACTTGTTAGTCTTATCGGTTCTTTGTGGGTTTCTTCCTGCACAGTGCTTGGCTTTGCCTATTTGAATTTCCCTGCCGACAAATCAACGCTTAAGATAGACGAAAATATCGCCTACGGCAATGCTGCACATCAGAAATTAGATATATACCGACCAACAGCAGCCAAGGGCAACCAGCCCGTCATTCTCTATTTCTATGGCGGCGGGTGGACGATGGGCAGCAAAGACGACTACCTCTTCATGGCCGATACACTAGCGAAACAAGGCTTCATCGTCGTCATTCCAGACTACGTGAAATATCCTGAGGCGAAATTCCCCACCTTCATCGAGGACGCTGCGCAAGCCACGGAGTGGACGTACCAGCATATTGCAGAATATGGTGGCGACCCCAAGAATATGCATATTCTTGGTCATTCCGCAGGCGGGCATATGGGCGCACTGCTCGTCAGTGACCCACGATACCTTAAGGGCAAAATTCCCATTCGCAGCTTCGTTGGCCTCGCAGGGCCCTATAGCTTCACGCCCAAAGAGGAGATTTACAAAAAGATTTTCGGACCGCCAGAAAACTACCCCAATATGCAAGTCACGACTTTCATCACCGGCAAAGAGCCGCCAATGCTACTGCTTTATGGTGGCAAGGACGATGTGGTCGGTCAGTTCAATATGGAAAAATTATCTGAAGCGATTCGCGCCAAAGGCGGCGTGGTGGAAACCAAAATCTATCCAAAACTCGGGCATATCGACATCATGACGGGCTTCTCCCCCGCATGGAAACTCGACGAACCCGTGGTCGAAGATACGATTAGCTTTTTCAAAACGCACAGCAACTAGCGTTGCGCCCGCAAAAGAATCTGATATGTGTGCGTTAATTGCGGGTGTAGTTCAATGGTAGAACGGCAGCTTCCCAAGCTGCATACGAGGGTT
>JBMOEL010000050.1:0-12409 GCA_049314715.1 Rickettsiales bacterium | reverse complement strand
TCTTGAGCAGCGCGCAGCGTTTGATGAGTGCGTCCGTACCCTCAACAGCTTCTACGCCCAGCACTTGCTGATTTTGAATAATGACGGCCTGACCAACATCGAGCTTACCAATGCTGGTGGCGATACGCGCGCCCACTTCAATATCGGCTTGCGAACGCTTGTCGGGATAGATGGAGCCAATCAAGCCTTCTGGAGTAACAATGTCTTGAACTATTTGTTCCGCGCCGATGATTTTGAATCCTTCTTCCTCAAGGAACTCGACGATACTACTGAGCACTTTGTTGTCGCCCGTAAAGAGATTCGAGCCGAGTTTGGCAAGCAGTTTGGTGGCCTTTAAATCAGGGCGAATGGCGCTGAGTTTGGGGCGGTTGACGCGACCTGCCATCACCAATTCTTCAACGCCTTGCTTGCGTAAAAGATCGAGCGCTTTACCAATCGCACCGAGGCGTATCCATGTATATTGCCCATGGGCGCGAATAACGGTTTCTTCTTCCGTCGCCTCTTCAATGGCCAGTACATAAAACTCGCGACCTGTTGCCTCGCAGGCTTCGATAATGGCGCGAGGTAGTTCACCCATCCCCGCGATAATACCAAGTTTGGGAAGTGGCGAGCTGACTGTTGCGGTAGCGTGCATGTTAGGCAGCATCACTTTCCGAAAGTGTGACGCGTTCATTAGGGGTGCATATCGAGCGCGAGGTGTCGGCCAAAATAAAATCAATGAGTGCGCGCGCTTCAGGCTGCGTATATTTCGATTTTAGCTTGGTGGCGCGTTCTGCCAAGGTTCCATCACTACCAGCAAAAATTTCTTTGAAGGCATGGCGCAGTGCGTGAATATGTTCGCGGTCGATGTTGCGGCGCTTAAGTCCAACGAGATTTAACCCGTCGAGCGAGGCACGTTCGCCTTTGACTGTGCCATAGGGAATTACGTCTTTTTCAACACCAGACATGCCGCCTATAAATGCAAAATCACCAATCCGCACGAATTGGTGAATAGCAGATAACCCACCAACAATGACGCCATTGCCGATGAGGACGTGACCAGCAAGTGTGGCGTTATTGGCGAGAATGACATGGTCACCCACATAGCAATCATGTGCCACATGTGCGCCGACCATGAACAAACCATGGTTTCCAATTTTTGTAATACCGCCGCCACCTTGCGTACCTGGGTGCATGGTCACATGCTCACGAATTTTATTGTCGGTACCAATTTCTAGCTTTGTTAATTCGCCAGAGAATTTTTTATCCTGCGGGCGATGACCAATGACGGCGAATGGAAAAATCTCGGTTGCGCGGCCAATATGCGTATTGCCTTCTACCACTACATGGGAATGCAATATGACGCTTTCATCTAGCGTGACATGTTCACCAACTACACTAAATGCGCCAATCTGCACGTCTTTGCCGAGTTTGGCTTTGGGGTGAATCACTGCGGTTGGGTGAATATTCATTAGCTACCTTGCTTATCCATTATCATGGCTGAGAAAGTAGATTCTGCTACTTTTTGGCCATTCACAGTTGCAACGCCTGAAAATTTCCACACTGCGCCTCGACTGCGCTGCACTTCGCACAGCATATAGAGCATATCGCCTGGCACGACGGGTTTGCGGAATTTTGCTTCCTCAACGGACATGAAATAGACCACTTTACCACGCGCTTCTGGCCCCATGGTGTGCACCACGAGTGCTGCGGCAGATTGCGCCATTGCCTCAACAATAAGTACCCCTGGCATGACAGGGTGATGAGGAAAATGACCACGGAAAAAATCTTCTTTGCCGGTTACATGTTTGATACCGACAATCGATTGCCCCTCAACAATGTTGACGACTGAGTCGAGTAGCAGCATAGGCTCGCGGTGTGGAATGAGTGATTTAACACCTTCCGTGTCGTACTGCGGCAGTGATGCGTTAATAGTAGAATCAGCCGTCATTCGAACCTCGTTTGGATTTGACTAAGCGTGAGATAGCAATTGTTTGGCGGTGCCATTCTTGCACAGGAACGGCAGGATAACCACCGTAAGATGCACCGGCTGGAATATCGCCGATAATGCCAGATTTTGCCGCAATTTTTGCGCCATGCCCAATTTTGATGTGTCCTGATAAGCCGACTTGACCACCTAGTACCACGCCGTCACCAATACGCGTTGAGCCCGAAATACCGCACTGCGCGACGACGACGGCGCGGCGGCCAATTTGAACGTTGTGGCCAATTTGAACGAGGTTATCAATTTTAGTGCCTTCGCCAATGACTGTGTCAGGGCCTGTACCGCGATCAATCGTCGTGCCTGCGCCAATTTCAACGTCGTTTTCGATGATCACGCGGCCAAGCTGCGGCACCTTGATGTGGCCATCGCGGCCGAGGGCGAAGCCGAAACCGTCTTGGCCAATATGTACACCACGGTGAATCAATACGCGGTCTGCGATGATGCAGTGGCTAAAGCTAGATAACGCACCGATTTGGCAATCTTTGCCAATCTGCACACCATCGTGGATTACGCAATTTGCGCCGATACGTGTACCGTCACCAATCACTACATTTGCACCAATCACGGCGCCTGCCATGATGATCACATCTTTACCAATCGTTGCAGTAGGGTCGATTACCGCAGTGGTGGCGATGCTTGCAGCATTCTTTACATCGTTGGGGTAAAATTTTTGAGCCACCATTGCATAACAACGATAAGGATCATCTGTAATCAGCAAAGCCATGGATTGCGGCGCTTGTTCCGTAAATTTAGGGCGAACAAAGCATGCGCCAGCCTCACTGTGCAAAAATTGCTCAATATATTTGGTGTTATCAAAGAAGCTAATGTCTTGCGGAGTCGCACGGTCCAATGGGGCAACGTCACTAAGGCTATGGGCTGATTTATCTTTTGAAAATAACTCAGCACCCGCTGCCGCCGCCAAATCGGCGACGGTAAACGGGCCGTGATTCACGAAGAAACGTGCATCCACCATAGATTACCTAACCCCGAAAGAGTATGATTAGAACTTCAGGGTAACAGCGGGCAGCTTTTTATTGAGGCGTGCTAACACATCGTTAGTAACATCAAGCGATGTATCGCCATAAAGCACTTGAGCGGAAGAAACGACGATATTCAATTTTTTCTCGCGCGCCACTTCAGCGGTGATGTTGACGACATTCGTTTGAATTTGCTCCAACGCACCAGCAAATGCTTTGTCGAGCGACGCTTTTTTGCCTTGAATTTCACGTTGTGCAGCAGCTGCTTTAGCGCGGAAGTCTTTTACCTTCTGTTCAAACGCTGCTTTTTCCATATTCGCTTGTTGTTTGGAAAGTGCCTGATCTTCGCTCAGCAACGCTTTTTCTTTACTGTCGAGCTCAGCTTGAAACGCTTTTTGTTTGCTTTGTAATTGGTCGCGTACGGACTTTGCAGAAGAAGCTTCCGCCATGATTTTTTGAATATTTACGATACCGATATTTGTTTCTGCATGGGCAGAAACGCTAAGCAGCGTTACAGCAAACAGCGCAGTAAGAGAAAATAGTACATGTTTCATAAGACACACCTTTAATAAGAGGACGCAAAATAGAGTGGGGAATCTGCACTATTCGAATGATAAAATCCAGCACGATTCCTGTTAAATTCGGTTAAAAACGGGTACCGAATCCGAAGCGGATGAGTTCCGTATCATCATAATTCTCTTTTAGGAAGGCTTTCGCAAAATCTATGCGAACTGGGCCAAACGGGGAAGCCCACGCTACACCGAAGCCCCCAGAGGCGCGCAGAGACTTGGAATCCGATACGCCAGTTCCAGTGTCATCTAGCCCATAGAGACTGCCTGCATCCACGAATAATGCGCCGCTAACCCCTAAATCGTCCGGTAAGCCCAGTGGGAAACGCACTTCGTTGGAAACGACATAATACGTATTGCCACCCAACGCATCAGATGTCGCGCTATCACGCGGGCCAATACCAGCACTTGCAAAACCGCGTAATTGTTGACTGCCGATGAAGAAGCGCTGGTTAATCGGCACGTCTTTACCCAGCCCCGTAATGTTGCCGAGTAAGCCTGCGCCTGCATAAGTCCATTTTTTGGCGAGCGGGTAGTAATATTCACTTTGGACTTCATGACGAATGAAGCGATCATCGCCACCTAGACCTGCAATGTCTTGGTTCAATTTTACATAGCTGCCACGGGTTGGAGTTTGTGCGTTATCACGCCCATCATAAATGAACGAGTGGCCAACATACGAGGTGCTGGTTTTGCCAGCTTGGCGCTGAATAAATTGTGAAGCTAGCGGTGAAATATTACTGATTTTACTTTGTTCATAGCCATAGCGAATTTGATGTTTCCATTTCTCGGAAAGATTATAGCCAGTGCGCAATACAATTCCTTTTGCGTCTCTGTCAAAGGACGCTTCATCCTGCAATTCCTGCGTGGTTTGGTATAAATCGAAACCAGCTTCAAGTTCGCGGCCAAGGAAGTAAGGTTCCGTAAAACCAAAGTCATATTGTTGACGGCGCGCTGCAAATAATGTGCGAGCGCGAACGGTTTGGCCGCGACCAAGGAAGTTGCGTTCAGTAATGCCGATATCCGCCAATGCACCATCCGTCGTTGAGAATCCTGCACCAAAGGTAATTTCACCCGTTGATTTTTCCTGCACCTCAACATCAATATCGGTTTTATCTGGCGAGCTGCCAGGCACGTTTTGTATACTTACCGTCTCAAAGTAGCCCAAGTTATTAAGACGCTGTTCCGTGCGCTTGATTTTACTGGTGCTGTAGGGGTCACCTTCATTCACACGGAATTCACGTCGAATTACCTCATCAAGCGTACGTGAGTTGCCGAAAATATTGATGCGATCGACATAGACACGCGGACCTTCGGAAACTGTGTAGGTAAGATCAATGATTTTTTCTTTGCCTTCACGGCGCTTTGTTTCTGGTTCGATGTTAACAAACGCAAAGCCTTTATCGCCCAGCGCTTCCACCATCGCGTCGACAGAATTTTCAACTTCTGTCGCGTTATAGGTATCGCCTTTTTTAGTAGTGAGTTTGGAATTTAGATTGCCCACCCGTTTCTTATTGAGAGTAGTTTTTACGTTTACATCGCCAAGGGTATAAACTGGCCCTTCTTCGATAGTGTAAGTTAGATAAAACGCATCACGCTGCGGTGAAAGTTCGGCAATCGCGGATTTAACTTTGAAGTCAGCAAAGCCATTTTCAAAATAGAATTTGCGGAGCAGTTCTTGGTCGTACTGCAGGCGATCTGGATCGTATTTATCGGAATCGCTCAAAAATTTATACCAACGGCCAATTTCCGAGTTAATGACTTGTTGAAGTGCAGAAGCGGAAAAGTATTCGTTACCGATAAAGGTGATTTTTTCAATCGACGCACTAGGGCCTTCTTCAATTTCATAAACCAAGTCGACACGATTTTGTTCGAGTGCAATAATTTTAGGGTTAATCACAGCAGAATAGCGGCCTGCACGGCGATACACATCCAGCAATCGTTTCAGGTCTTGCTGCACACGGGTGCGTGTGTAAATCGAGCGCGCTTTGAGCGTAACCTCTTTGGCTAAATCCTCTTTGCTGATTTGGTCATTACCTTCAAATGCGACGCGGTTGACGCTCGGGTTTTCCGTTACTTTCGTGACAAGAACGGAACCTTGCTGTTCCATTTGGATATCGGAGAAGAGTCCTTTGTCATAAAGGCGCTTAAGGGCGAGGTCGATATCATACTGCGAGACATCATCACCTCGATTGATGCCAATATAGGTTTCAACGGTGGAATTCTCGATACGCTGGTTACCTTCAATGCGAATATCGTTCATTACCTCGGCCATGGCGGTGGCGGGCAGAACCAGAAGAGCAATGAGAAGGTATCGTATGAACATTGGCGGGAAATTACTTTGTAAAATTAGGGACGTCTAGAAGAATAATTGCTTGATATCATTGAATAAGGTGAATGCCATGAGTGTTGCGATAAGCGCCACACCCAACCGATAGCCGTATTCTTGGAAGCGCTCAGCCATAGGTCGGCCACGCACCGCTTCCACAGCATAGAAGGCGAGGTGTCCACCATCCAACATGGGGATGGGGAAAAGATTCACCAAACCCAAATTGGCAGAAAGCAGCGCAATAAACCATAAAGTCATGCGCAGCGTCTCGGACAAGGTTTCGCCTTGTTGGGTAATATCGCCAGAAAGTTTGGCAATGCCGACGGGGCCTTTTAATTCATCGGCGCTACGTTCACCAGAAATCATCTGCCCCATCACTTTGAGGGAGGATGCGCATAAGCCATAGGTGCGCTTGGTTGCTTCCCATATGGCAGTACCAATACCAACATTTTCATAGGTGATTTTTTGGCTACGAATGCCAATAAGTGGGCGTTTGATGATGTTGCCCGCTGCGTCTTTCTCTTCATAGGTTCTGGGGGTAACGGTTTTTTCGATATGCTGGTTACCGCGCTGAATCACTACGCGCACATCCTCGCCTAAATTGGTCATCATATAGTCGGCAATATCATTGAAGCGGCTGATTTTTTTATCATCCACTTGGATAACGCGGTCGCCTTTTTTCAATTCTGCCTCAGCAGCGGGCGAGTTTTTTAATACACCGCCAACCACAGGTTCGGTGGACATGAGGCCCGTGGTGAAAATGAAAAAGGTGAATACAGCGATTGTTAGTACGAAATTAGCGATAGGGCCCGCCGCAACAATCACCGCTTTGTTACGCAAGGGCTGGTGATGAAAGCTAATGCGCTTATCCGCGTCACTCATATGCTCGATTTTTTCGATGTCAGGCGTGCTGGCAGCGCCTGCATCGCCAAACATTTTTACATAACCGCCCAGTGGCAGAATGGAGATTTTCCAACGCGTTTTTGCACGGTCCGTGAACCCAAAAATTTCACGACCAAAACCAATCGAGAAGGTTTCGACTTTTACCCCACATAAGCGCGCTGCAAGGTAGTGGCCAAACTCGTGCACGAACACAATCACGCTCAAAACGATGACGAATGAGAGTAAATAATGCGGCAGTTCGGTGAGGTTTTCTAACATGCGTCCCTATAGGTATTGGGATGTTTTTTGGCGCACCTCAGTATCAAGGGCAACGACATCTTCCAGAGTGTTCATAGCGTGCGGTGTGGATTCTGCAAGCGCTCTCTCAACCGTGTGGGTAATTGCTTCAAAACCAAGGCGTTTTTCGAGGAAGGCGGCAACCGCAACCTCGTTAGCTGCGTTAAGCGTAATCATCGCCCATTGGCCTGCGGCCATCGCCTGCTTCGCAAGCTGAAGGGCAGGGAAGCGCGCCTCATCCATCAGGCGGAAATTGAGCGTGCTGATTTTCGCTAAATCAAGGCGCTCAGTTGGAATCGGGATGCGGTTCGGCCATGCGAGCGTGTAGCTGATGGGAATACGCATATCCGGCATACCGAGTTGGGCAAGTACCGAACCGTCCGCATAATGTACCAGCGCGTGCACGATGGATTCCGGGTGAATCAACACATCGAGTTGCTCTGGCGGTAGACCGAAGAGAAAATGCGCTTCAATCAGTTCAAGTCCCTTATTGAACATGGTGGCGGAATCGACGGATATCTTTGCACCCATGTTCCATTTCGGGTGGGCGACAGCCTCGGTGGGTGTGATATCTTTGAACGTATCAAGCGGGCGATTCAGGAATGGGCCGCCCGAAGCGGTGAGGGTGACTTTCTCCAGCGCGGCACGATGTTCCGTGGCGAGTACCTGAAACACGGCGTTATGTTCGGAGTCGATAGGCAGTAGCTTGGTGCCGTATTTTTGGCAGGCTTGCAGCACGAGTGAACCTGCACATACAAGGCTTTCTTTATTGGCGAGTGCAACAGTTTTGCCATGTTTGATCGCCGCCATTACCGCAGGTAAACCCGCTGCACCGACGATAGCGGCAACCGTGATATCCGCCCCCATGCTTGCGGCCTCTTCTATGCTAACAATATCGCAATCGAGTTTCGCGGCGCGCAGTTCAGGCAATTTATTTTCGTCTGCAAGTGCAATTGCCTTGGGGCGAAATTCTTTCGCAAGGGCGATGAGCTTTTCGGCATTCCCATTGGCGGTGAGGGCGACAACTTCAAATTGCTCAGGGTTGCGGCGAATAATATCGAGCGTGCTATCGCCAATCGACCCTGTCGCACCGAGGATGGTGATGGATTTACGAAGGTTGGGCGCTTTGGGCTGTAGTAGTACTCCTGCCATTATTTGCCCATCATGCTGAACATAAAAAAGACAAGAACTGCGAATCCGCCTAAAAACCATGCAGCTGCGAGCAGTCCGTCAACACGGTCAAAAAGACCGCCATGACCAGGAATCAACTTACCACTATCTTTTACGCCTGCACGTCGTTTTAATGCGGACTCAAATAAGTCGCCACCTAAGGTTAGTGAGACAAGAATAAGGCTAAGAGCTATTATATTTTCAATTGGTAAGCTATCAGGCATCTTACCGAGTGCCATGCGAACTATAATCATGGCAATCACGCAGAATATAAATGATCCAAACGCACCTTCCCAGGTTTTTCCAGGGCTGATTGACGGCCAAATTTTACGCTTACCAAAATATTTGCCAGCGAAGTACCCACCCATGTCAATCATAGCAACAACAAAAATCAAAGCGGCAACGGAATTGGGACTTAATAATAGATAAGCCATTGCTAGGCCAAGCATCGCTGGGGTTATGTAGATGAATCCGAAAATGAACCATAGCCATTTATAGCTACGCATGCGTGTCAATTTGACCCACTCGATAAGCAGGATCACTTCAGCGCATAAGAGCAATGCATAAAAAGCATATTTAGGCAGCAAATAGAGAACAATAAAAATCCCTACCACCATCACTACGGCGCTGATGGTGCGCACTTTCAGGTCTGCCCATTTGGATTTTTCAGTCATACTATCTCCTGTCACTCCCGCGTAGGCGGGAGTCTATGCCATAACTTGCTGACGTCCAAGCGTTAAGACATGGATTCCCGCCTTCGCGGGAATGACAAAAGCTATTCATTGCGTGCCCCGAAGCGGCGTTCGCGTTGGCTGAAGCATTCAATGGCTTTGTCGAGGTGCGCGCCGGAAAAATCTGGCCACAACACCTCGGTGAAATAGAGTTCCGTATAAGCCGATTGCCAGAGCAGGAAGTTGCTGAGGCGCTCGTCGCCACCTGTACGAATCAGCAAATCAGGGTCGGGGATATCGCTGGTGTCGAGATGTTCGCTAATCACTTGCTCGGTGATTGCATCTGGCTTAAGCGAACCGTCCGCAATTTTTTGGCCGATGCGCTTCATCGCGTTTGCAAGCTCTTGGCGGCTACCGTAACTGAGCGCAATTACGAGGGTGAGGGCAGTGTTATTGGCGGTCATCGCCTCTACATCCGCCAGTTCTTTTTGAATATCTTTGGAAAGTGCTTCGCGGTCGCCAATAAAGCGTAGGCGCACGCCTTCCTTATGCATCGTCTTGGCTTCGTGGCGGATGTAATGGCGCAGCAGCTCCATCAAATCACTGACTTCGTCTTTCGGGCGATTCCAGTTCTCGGTCGAAAACGCATAGAGCGTAATATATTTAATATGCGGGCGGGTTTTACAGGCTTCGAGCAAAATGCGAATGGCTTCAGCGCCTTGCTTGTGGCCGCGCACGCGCGCAATGCCTTGCTGTTTTGCCCAACGGCCATTGCCATCCATGATGATGGCGATATGGGCGGGTAATTTGGCCTCGTCATCGCGAGGAGCTTCAGCGACGTGGCGATCCATCTTCAAGCTGGATTGCTTCGCTTGCGCTCGCAATGACGTTTTCATAAATCTCCGTGAGCCTACACGCTCATGATGTCTTTTTCTTTGGCAGCCAATGCATCGTCGATTTTTTTGATGTAATCGTCGGTCAGCTTCTGAATTTTCTCTGACTCGCCATGCATGACATCTTCAGAAATCTGTTTTGCTTTTTCTTTGGCTTTTAATTCGTCCATACCGTCGCGGCGGATGTTACGAACAGCGACCTTTGCCGCTTCCGAATATTTGCCCGCTACTTTCACGAGTTCTTTGCGGCGCTCTTCCGAAAGTGCAGGGATAGGCACGCGCACCAATTGGCCATCCGCTACTGGATTCACGCCAAGGTTTGCGTTGGCAATGGCTTTTTCAACGGCTTTCACCATCGATTTGTCCCACACTTGGACGGTGAGCATGCGCGGCTCTGGCGCATTCACGGTGCCGACTTGGTTCATGGGCATCATTGCGCCGTAGGCTTCGACCTGAATATGGTCGAGCAAGTTGGCAGAAGCGCGGCCAGTGCGTAGGCCTGCGAATTCATGTTGGAGCGATGCAAGCGCGCCGTCCATACGTTTTTGGAGTTCTGGGTGTGACATAGATTCCTCTTATTTTTTATCTGAAATTACGGTATATTTGCCTTCGCCTTGCACGACTTTGGCGAAATTTCCTTCTTCGTGGATGGAGAATACCAGAATCGGAATCTGGTTCTCGCGCGCCAGCGAAATAGCTGCGGCGTCCATCACTTTCAAATCTTTGCTAAGAACATCGTGATAGCTTAGTTGCTCGAAGCGTTTGGCGGAAGGATTCTTTTTAGGGTCAGCGTCATACACGCCATCTACCTGCGTGCCTTTCATCAGCGCGTCGCATTGCATTTCGCTGGCGCGCAGGGCTGCTGTGGTGTCAGTCGTGAAGTAGGGGTTGCCGATGCCGCCTGCAAAAATGACCACGCGACCTTTTTCCATATGGCGCAAGGCGCGGCGGCGAATGTAAGGCTCAGCCACTTGCTGCATTTCAATCGCGGAAAGCACACGGGTTTCAACGCCCGAACGTTCCAAAATATTTTGAATCGCCAGACCATTCAGAATGGTGGCCAGCATGCCCATATAATCTGCGCTGGAGCGTTCCATACCTTTGGCGGCACCAGAAATACCACGGAAGATATTCCCGCCACCAACTACAACGCAGACTTCAACGCCAAGTGCGACCACGGATTTAATGTCATTGGCGATGCGTTGAATGGTGTCGAGGTCTTGACCATATTGCTTGTCGCCCATCAGCGCCTCGCCCGATACTTTAATCAGTACGCGTTTGAATTTGGCTTTAGGGTTTTTGGCTGAGGCGAGTGATGCGGTCATGGGGCTGGCTCCTGAACGGGGATAGAACTACTCCGCGCTACGATTTTAGCAAGTAGAAAAGAAAAAGCCGCCCAGTAAGGGACGGCTTTTATTGGGTATTTAGTGAAGATTACGCTGCAGTGCCTGCGGCTTTTGCCACTTCGGCTGCAAAGTCATCTTCTTTCTTCTCGATGCCTTCACCGAGTGCAAAACGCTCGTAATCCGTCACTTTGATTGGCGCGCCGACTTCTTTTTCAGCGGCTTTCACGACATCTTCGACCTTGGTTTTGCCATCGACGACGAAGATTTGCTCAAGCAATACGATTTCTTCGTAGAACTTGCGCACGCGGCCTTCGACCATTTTCTCAGCCACTTCTTTTGGCTTACCTGATGCCATTGCCTGTTCAATCAGAACAGCGCGCTCGCGCTCTAGACGGCTTGCATCCACCGTATCACGGGTGAGTGCTTCTGGCTTAGCAGCGGCAATGTGCATTGCAATTTGTTTGCCGAGTGCTTCAAGTTTTGCTTTGTCGCCTGTTGATTCAAGGGCAACGAGCACACCGATTTTACCAAGGCCAGGCTTCACAGCTGAGTGAATATAGGTCGCAACAACGCCGTCTTTCACGCTCAATACGCGAACGCGGCGCAGGCTCATATTCTCACCAATGGTTGCAACCGCACCAGTAATTTCTTCCTCGATCGTTTTACCGCTGGCTGCTTTTTGCTTTTTAAGGGCTTCAATATCGGTGCCGCTTGCCAATGCTTCTTGCGCTACTTCATGCACCAGTGCTTGGAATTGTTCGTTACGTGCTACGAAGTCGGTCTCCGAGTTTAGCTCGATCACTGCAGCGCTGAGGCCGTTTGATGCAACAGCAATCAGGCCTTCTGATGCAACGCGACCTGCTTTTTTAGCCGCTGACGCGAGGCCTTTTTTACGCAGCCAGTCAATCGCTGCTTCAACATCGCCTTTATTTTCGTCGAGGGCTTTTTTGCAATCCATCATGCCAGCGCCTGAGCGCTCGCGAAGTTCTTTTACTAATTGTGCAGACATTTCTTTCTCCTTTAGTCGCGTGAGTAAATGGTGAGGTGGATATATTCATCCACACTCACCATTTATCATTCACAATGATTACGCAGTTTTCTTGGCTTTTTTTGCAGACTTTTCGCTTGTTTCAGCGTCGTCCTTTTTGGAAGCTGCTTTTTTAGCTTCTTCCGCAAAAGCTTCTTTTTTGCTGCTGGATTTCACAGGTGCTTTCGCAGGCTGTTGCTTGCCTTTGCTGCCGCGTGCTGGTTTTGCTTCAGGCTTTTCTTCCTTCGCTTCTACTGGCACTTC
>JBMOEL010000049.1:0-12801 GCA_049314715.1 Rickettsiales bacterium | reverse complement strand
TAGGAGTCAGAGAATATTCGCCTTCTTCACCATCTTCACCACCACGCGGCGGTTCAGTTCTTGGTTGGCGGGAATGGGTGCGCCAGTCTGGTCTTGGTTTGGAGCCTTGGGCTGCGTATCCCCAAAACCCAATACTTTCATACGATCCGCAGGCAAGCCGCGCGCGATGAGAAACCGCACCGTATTGGCCGCACGCGCTGCTGAAAGCTCCCAATTACTAGGGAACTGTTCCGTCGAAATGGGTGAGTTATCGGTGTGGCCTTCGACCGCAATCATCAATGCATCCGCGGCCATTAATTTTTTGAGTGCGGGTACCACCGCATCCAACATCGGGATGGCGGCAGGCAAAAACTTTGCAGAACCGGGCTGGAAAAAGGAAGAGGACGAAAGCTCAATATCAATTTCGCCTGCTTTCATACTCACGACCATGAACTGGTCATAACCACTCGCACCAAGTGAAAGCTCAAGCTCCTTGGTGAGCTCCTGATACGGGTCTTCATGGGCAAGCTGTTCGCTGATAAACCCGCGTTCTTTGAGCGCACTTGAGATACGACCCAAATCTTTGGGGTTTAGTGTGGCGAGTGAAAAAAGCAGCACAAAAAACGCAAAGAGCAAGGTAATCATGTCGGCGTAGGTGATAAGCCAATCATCGCCATCCGGCTCAGGAAGTTTCGGCGCTTTAATGCTATCGCTCATGCCGATTTCACCGCCGCGCCGCGCATTTGTTTATCGATGTTGAAATGAATCGCGGGGTCGAGGTAGCTATTGAGGCGGTCTTGCATATAGCGTGGTGAACGTTTATCGGCGAGCAATACCAATCCCTCAACCATCATCAAATTGCGAAAGCGCTCGGACTCTTCTTTCTGCAGTAATTTGTTGGCAGCAGGTAAAAATACCATACGCGCAAAGAACACACCGTAAAGTGTAGTAATCAGTGCCAATGCCATGCCTTGGCCCACCACTGCGGCGAGCGAGTCAATCCCCGCGCCCATGCTTTCTAGAATAGCGATCAAACCAACCAATGTTCCAATCATACCGAAAGCAGGTGCGTTGCTTCCCATTCCTTTGAGAATCTGAACAGGAATCGTCTTGCGTTCAAATTCGGCCTCTACTGCTGTTATCATCATTTTTTGTAAATCAGCAGGCGGGTGGTTGGTAATCACCAATTCGATGCAATATTTAATGAGCGGGTCATTCGCATTCACGCCTTTAATTTCATTCTCAAGCGCGGGCAGACCCTTTTGCTGCACGAGATAGCTCCATTTAATCAGCCGCATAATTTCTGCATTGAGCCCCTCGCGGGTGGATTTGGGTTTATGGAACATCCACCAAATGGCTTTGAAGGCAGTGATGACATAATTGCTTTGATAGCCCATGAAAGCCGCAGCGATTGAACCGCCAATCACCATCAGCACACTGGCGCCATCAAAATAAATCATCGGATTACTGGTCGAGATAAAAATCGCAAGCAGGGTGAGGCCTAACCCGAAAATAACGCCAAGTAAGGAAGCTGGTGACATGTGCCTAAGACCATTGTGCTAGGATGAATTGCCCGCTACTATGCAGCAACTTTAACAAAAGCACAACACCCATGGCGCAACCATCTCCTATCATCGGCTTCACCCTCGATTACGAGGAAGCTGGCGGCTACTCTAAGTATCCGTGGTATGCGATACGCGATAATTACTGCGCCGCAGTCGCAAAATTTGGCGCAACACCCATCGCATTGCCGCACGAAGTAGCACAAGTGCCACAGTATCTGCAGCTGCTGGACGGGCTGGTTATCACCGGCGGCAATTTCGACGTGCCACCCGAAATGTACGGCGATAGCGCCGTGCATGAGAAGGTCACACTCAAGCGCCGCCGTACGGAATTCGAATGGGCCATCACCAAAGGCGCACTCGAACGCAAGATGCCTATTTTCGGCATTTGCGGCGGTGAACAATTATTAAATGTGATTCTCGGCGGCACACTGATTCAACATATCCCCGATAGCATCGCCAACGCATTGCCGCATGAGCAGCCCAACCCACGTCACGAAGCAGGTCATGATGTCAGCATCGTCGCGGGTACATTGCTTGAAAAAATTATCGGCGCAAAAAATGTCGCCGTGAATTCGGCACACCATCAAGCCGTAGCGAACGTCGCTAAAGGCGCGGTGGTGAATTCACATGCGCCCGACGGCGTCATCGAAGGGCTTGAATTGCCCCAATCGCAGCACCCGTTCTGCTTGGGCGTACAGTGGCATCCGGAATTTTTTATTACCGAGGCCGATGAAAAACTTTTTGCGGCATTCGTAGCCGCCGCGCGTACCTACCATGGCTGAAGGCGAGCGCATTGCAAAACGCATTGCGGCTGCTGGTGTGTGCTCACGCCGCGATGCGGAACGGCTGATTGAAGATGGTCGCGTCAACGTCAATGGTAAGGTGATTCATTCGCCCGCACTCAACGTTACCGCTGAAGACGAAATCAAGGTCGATGGCGAGCTCATCAAAAACAAAAATGCCGATACGCCAAAACTTTACATACTTCATAAGCCCGAAGGCTACCTCACCACCACGCGCGACCCTGAGGGTCGCCCCACCGTGTTCGATTTATTACCACCCAACATGCCGCGCGTGGTAACAGTCGGTCGTCTCGACTACGACTCAGAGGGGCTATTGCTGCTCACCACCAGCGGTGCATTAGCTCGCGCCATGGAATTGCCAAAAAACAAGCTGCCCCGCACCTACCGCGTGCGCGTACATGGCGAACCAAGCCGCGAGAAAATCGACAAAGTGAAACGCGGCGTTACGGTCGACGGCGTGCAGTATCGTGGTATTGAAGTGAAGGTCGAACGCCAGCAATCGAGTGGACGAAATTTCTGGTTGAATGTGACGCTCAAGGAAGGCAAGAATCGAGAGATTCGCCGCATCTTCGACCATATCGGCTCACCCGTCTCGCGGCTGATTCGTATCAGCTATGCGGGCATTGAACTGGGTGATTTGAAAAAGGGTGAGGTGATACCAATCGCGCAGCATAAAGTTGCTGCATTATGCAAACAATTGGGGGTGAAGTAATGCGCGTGATTACCGGAAAATATAAAGGCCGCAAACTCACGCCTCCTGCCGATACATCTATCCGCCCCACGTCCGAACGTACGCGCGAATCGGTTTTTAATTTATTGATGCACGGCCAATTTGGCGGCGCACAGGTCGTAGGTGAGCGCGTGGCCGATATTTGCTGCGGCACCGGCGCACTGGGTATTGAGGCGCTCTCGCGCGGCGCGAATCATTGTGTGTTTGTCGATCAAGCTAAAGCAGGGCTGGAGCTTGCGAAAAAAAACGTCGCCCATGTTGGCGCCACCAATGATGCAAGCTTCATTTTATCCGACGCGAATCACTTGCCTAAAGCAACCGAGCCCTGCGCGCTGGTGATGATTGACCCGCCTTATGACATCAACATCATCCCCCGCGTGGCAGAATCACTTATCGAACAAGGTTGGGTAAAAACCGGTAGCGTGCTCGTAACCGAAGTGCGCTTCACCACCGACATGCCCGAATTGCCGGGTTTCACGCTGCTGCTTGACCGCCAATACGGCAAAGCAAAAGTGATGATTTGGGAAGCTAATTAATTCTCCGTTATTCGAGCGCCAGTAGGCGCGAGTCAGCCATGAGCCCGCGAAGCGGCGCGTAGGACTAGGCAGCATGCCGATGTCCGAAGCATTAGAAGCTAGAACCCCTTACCCTGACCTTTACCCGCACTTTGCATCGCATTTTGTAAGAATTTACCCGCCAAATTTAATCCCGCGCCTGCGAGTTTCTTCACGATATCTTTGGCATCTTCATAGACTGCGAGCTGCCCTGTCACGTAATGTGTATGAGCTTGGTCGATACGTTTTTGGTCGTCCTTGAGACCTTTTTCGACCTGACCAAGCATATGCAGCGCTTCGTGCTTTTCGCGTGCATTGAGTTTTTTGGCGGCCAGCAGCGCCTGAATGCGCTCACGCAAATCATCCATCTCCACATGATTCATTTCTGCTTGCGCTGTAGCAATATCCATCTGCCCGTTAGCAAGCTGTTCCAGAATATGTTCAACCAGCCCAATGTCAGCTAGCTGTTGTTCGCCCTCTTCTTGGCGCGATTTGAAATTACGGTCCGCCACTTCGGCGAATAATGCAGCAAAGAACACGGTGTAGTCGCGATAATGTTGTGCCAGTTCCGTGCGCGTTCCTTGCGGCGGCAATTTGCTTGTGGGCGCACCACCCGTATATTTCGTGAGCTGATTACCCGTCGATTTTTCCGTGGCACGGTTAATATTTCCCACGGGGCGTTCTTGGATTTGCCTCAAAATAGCTAAATCATAGGCCAAATGCTCGACCGACAAACGCGAATGCTTCGCGTAAATATCAACGCCTGACGTATAGGCACGCACCGCATCGTGAAAATGTTCGATGCGCGGACGCATATCACCCTCTGCGTAACGAATACCCCACTCTGCCTCAATGACGACGATCCGCTCATACTTGCCATGTATGAGGTTGAGGATTGCTTCTTGTTCTTTTGAGCCGATTGTCATAGCAAGCATTATGCACAAGGATTCACCTCTCGCAATCTATGTTCACTGGCCTTTTTGCAAAAAAAAGTGCCCGTACTGCGATTTCAACTCCCATGTCCGCGACAACGTGGACCATGCGGCATGGCACAGCGCGCTGCTCAAAGAGCTGGAATATTGGCGCGCACAAACCGCCGATCACCGTGTCGTCAGCATTTTTTTTGGTGGCGGAACCCCCTCGCTCATGGAGCCTTCAACGATTGAAGCCATCATCAACGCCGTGCGTGACGGTTGGGCATGTGACGAGGATATCGAAATCACCATGGAGGCCAATCCGACCTCGGTCGAAGCGGCAAAATTCCGTGATGTTGCAGCAGCAGGAGTCAATCGCTTGTCGCTCGGCGTGCAATCGCTCAAAGCCGAATCGCTGGCATTTTTAGGGCGCGAACACTCGGCAGACGAAGCCCTCAAAGCGCTGGAGTTTGCAGCACAATATTTTCCGCGCTATTCGTTCGACATGATTTACGCATTACCGCATCAAACTCTCGCAGCATGGGAAAGTGAATTGCGCGAGGCGCTGACATATGCGCGCGGACACCTCTCCCTCTATCAATTGACGATTGAAGAGA
Organism: Rickettsiales bacterium; assembly: GCA_049314715.1. Classification (GTDB taxonomy): domain Bacteria; phylum Pseudomonadota; class Alphaproteobacteria; order Rickettsiales; family UBA3002; genus JAFLDD01. The sequence goes on along the minus strand of JBMOEL010000049.1, from coordinate 7,639 downwards.
ACACGGCATTTCACCACGCCTATCACGTGAAAAAGGAATTCGCGCTACCTCCCGAACCAATCGCTGCCGAAATGTATGAGACAACACAAACCATCATGAATGCTGCAGGCTTGCCCGCCTATGAAATCTCGAATCACGCGGCGGCAGGTCACGCCTCGCGGCATAATCTCGCCTATTGGCGCGCTGAGGCCTATCTCGGTATTGGCCCAGGTGCACATGGGCGCGTTGATATTGCAGATCATCGTATCGCCACACGTAACCTCAAATCACCGGAGCGTTGGCTTGAGGTCACTACAAACAATGGTAATGGTGTCGAAGAGGCATTGACGCTCACCGCACAAGAACGCACCGAAGAACAGGTGCTGATGGGCTTGCGTTTAATCGAAGAAGGTATCGATGCAACGCTAGTTTCTGCTGCAAAAACAGCGCCACTTATTGCGCAGCAATTACTGCAGCAAAATGGTGATACTATACGGGTTACACCGAAGGGTACGCTGCTGCTAAATAGCATTATAGAAAAGCTTCTTACTTAAAACCCGACGCCTCGACGCCCGTTGAGGGCGTAAGGCACAGCGCCGCCTGAGCGAACTTAAAAGCGACTAACGAAAGCTAACAGGCGCAGGTGAAATCACCTCAAACGAACCACCGCGTACCTGTAGCACGGCAAGGCCGCGCTCAGACGTTCCGTCTTTGCGGAAACGGAAAATACCATTGGCGGGCCCGTGAAATCCACCTCGACTCGTCAGCACGGATGGTGTAAATGAGCGCCCCGAAGTGACAATCGTCACTGCCAGCGCCACCGCATCATAGGACAAGCTAGCCACACGCGGCGGTTGATAGTTATAGGTGTTCTGGAACCGCGTTTCAAACGCGTAAGTAAATTGGGGCGGCGAAGTCGCAAACCACGCACCATCAAGATTGACACGGCTCAATAGGGTTGGGTCATCCCACAGACCTGTACCCAATAATTTCACGCTCTCACCTTGAACGCCACGATTCTTGAGTCCGCGCAGAATCGTCGCAAGCGGCGTGCCGCCTTCAGGTAAGAACATACTATCAAATGCGGCCACTTTTCCTTGTGGCAATACCCCGTCCAATGACGATTCAACGCCCACACCTTGCGGTGAATACACCGCATCAGCAATCAGTTTGCCGCTATTTTTAGCAATCGTCGTACGCGCCGTTGCCAGCACTGCCTGACCATATGCCGAATTGGGCACCAATGCCGCCAATTGATTACGGCCTTGCGTGGTAGCAAAATCAATCACCCGCTTGGTTTGTTGCTCAGGCGAGAAACCAAACAGATAGATGTTGGGGCGCGCCACCGTGAGATTATTGGAAAAACTAATCACGCTGAGCCCTGCGGCTTCTGCAACGGGGGCAACCGCTTGCGTTGCATCGGCAAAAACGGGTCCAATGATAAGCACGACACCGTCTTGAGCAGCTTGATCAGCCGCCTCGCGTGCTTGCTCAGGCGTATCACCCGTATCATAAGGCACGAGCTCCACACGGCGCTTATTCGCCTCAGGCGATAAGGTTGCGTATTTATCAAAGAGTGACAAGGTGGCGGCGTCTTGCAACGCACGGCCTAAATCCGAATGCCGACCCGTAATCGGCAACAACAAGGCCACTTTCACCGCCGAACCGGAGAGCGCCTGTAGAGCGGGTGCTGTATCGCGACGCGCCCCCACTGTCGGTGAAACGGGTGGGCGCAAATTCGCCGTATCGATAGTGCCCGCAGGTACAGCCTGATGGGTCATTTGATCCGCAGGCTCACACGCGCTGAGCGCGAGTAAGGTGAGAGCGGTTACTACAAACGAGCGAATCATAAGATGCGAGCCTTTATTTTTTATGGTAATGCAGTGCCATGACTAACAAATCCCCAGCAAAAAGCAATGCATCAAGCGCCCTCTATGTCGTGGCGACCCCGATTGGCAACCTCAAAGACATGACGTTTCGTGCCGTTGAAACCCTCAAAAACGTTGCCGTCATCGCCTGTGAGGATACACGCACCAGCCATGTATTACTGCAACATTATGGGATTGAGACCCCCACCATTTCCTTCCATGAGCATAATAGCGCCGCGATGCAGGAAACATTAATTGCAAGGCTTGCAGCAGGCGAGTCGATTGCCTTGCTTTCAGATGCAGGCACCCCGCTCATTAGTGACCCTGGTGAAGGGTTAGTAAAAGCAGTTTGGGAAGCGGGTTACCGCGTGATACCCATTCCGGGCGCCAGCGCTACGATGACCGCACTCAGTGCAGCAGGCGTTACAACGGACGGATTTTATTTTGCAGGCTTCCTTCCCACCAAAACCTCCGAGCGCGATGCACGCCTCGCATTCTTGCGTGCCCTGCCTGTTACCCTCATTCTCTTTGAGGCGCCTCACCGCATCGTCGAGACACTGGAACAGCTCTATGCCACACTTGGCGACCGCGAAGCAGTAATTGCGCGCGAGCTTACGAAAACCTTCGAAACCTTTCATCGCGGCACACTCACCTCTCTCATCAAAACGATGGGCGAGAAAACACCCAAAGGTGAAATGGTACTATTGGTAGAGCCAGCTGCACACGAGGGGGCGCTTGAAGACACAGCGATGGTCGATACGCTACTCAAGGACGCATTGTCGCGCCTACCTAAAAGCGCAGCGGCTGCTGAAGTCGCCAAAGCCACTGGATTATCGCGTCAGGAACTCTATGCCCGCGCCATCGCACTCAGCACGCAATAAACGCTACCAGAAAGGTCTACGCGCCGAATGGGTCGCAAGCCTGCATATGCGACTGCGTGGTTGGCGCATCGTCGCAACACGTTATAAAACGCCCTTAGGCGAGATTGATCTGATTGCCAAACGTGGGCGCACCATCGCTTTCATCGAGGTAAAGGCGCGAGCATCTCGCCACGATGCAGCGGAGGCGATTCATCACCAGAATCAACAACGTGTGGTGCGCGCAGCACAATGGTTCGTCAGCGCACATCCAAACTACGCCGATTACCATCTACGGTTCGACGCGTGTTTAGTGCCATGGTACTACTGGCCAACCTTCATTCCCCATGCATTTGGAGCATAATATGCGCCGTATTCTTCCTTTAATTGCTCTCTTACCTACACTCACTGCCTGCTTCACACTCGCAACCACTGCTGTCACAGAAACAGGCATTACCGTTGCTGAAGATCGCTCCTTCGGATCACGCGTCGATGACAACGTCATTTACGCTGAAATCAATCAGCTCTTTTTGGAAAAAGATGTGAATGATTTGTTGGTCAATGTAACCATTAACGTGCGCCACAAGCGCGTGATGCTGACAGGTAATGTTAAAACCGAAGAGACCGCGCAAAACGCAGTAGCACTGGCATGGAAAGCCAAAAGCGTTCAGGAAGTCATCAACGAAATTGAAATCAACCCCAACAGCACGTTGTGGGACAGCGCCAATGATGCGCTCATTAAGAAGAATCTCGAAGCACGCTATTTGATTACGAAGGGCGTCTGGGTCATCAACTATTCCATTGATGTGGTGGATGGCACGGTCTATCTGCTGGGCATCACCCATAATCGCGAGGAATTGGATAAAGTACTCGCAGTGGCAAGTGCCACAAAAGGTGTAAAGAAAGTGGTGAGTCATTTGAAAATCGGCACACAAATGCCCGCTAAGCCAGAATTACCTGCCTCTAACTATTCTACGTCGACCGTACCGCAAGACGCGCCCATTCAATCGAAGCAAAATTTTTAGAGCAGTCCCATGAAACGTGTAGCCTTCCAGATGGACCCGCCAACGCGTCTCAATGTGAAAACGGATACCACGTTAATGCTCGCCGAAGAAGCGCAAAAACGTGGCTATGATTGCTACTATTATACACCCGATGATTTAAGTTGGCGTGAAGGCGAAGTGCTCGCCACCCTAAGGCCTATGGATGTCGATACTGAACATCAGCAATATTGCGAATTAGGCGACGGGTCCTTTGAATCGCTTAGTGCATTCGACGTGGTATGGATGCGCCAAGACCCGCCATTTGACTTATCCTACATCAGCGCGACGCATATTTTAGAGCATCTCCCTAAAACGACCCGCGTGCTCAATGACCCCAAAGGCGTGCGCGAATCACCGGAAAAACTCTCGCCGCTTTTTTTCAAAGAATTCATGCCGCCGACACTCATTAGTCGCGACATCAACGCTATCCGAGCTTTTGCAAATGACCACAGCATCATCGTCGCCAAACCACTTTATGGCTTTGGCGGACGCAGCGTATTCAAACTCGCCGTGGATGATCCAAATATCATCACACTCTTGGAACATTGGACGGAAAGTTCCCGCGAACCACTCATGTGGCAAGCCTTCTTACCTGAAGTGAACAAAGAAGACCGCCGTATTATTCTGATTGATGGCGAGATTGCTGCTGTCTTTGGTCGCGTGCCACATAAAGGCTCCATACGTGCTAATATGCGTGTTGGCGGCGAGGCAGTAAGCGCATCCCTCACCCGCCAGCAGGAAAAAATCTGCGCCGCGATTCGTCCCTACCTCAAAGAGCATGGTCTATTACTCGTTGGCCTTGATGTAATTGGTGACTACCTTACTGAAATCAATGTCACCTCACCTACGGGTCTGCGCGCTGTTGAGAAGCTTTATGGTGAAAATCTGGCCGTGAAGGTGTGGGATAAGGTGGAGAGTGCATAGTGCATCGCACCATCTTTTTTGCTTTCAGTTTTCATCGAACTTGTTAAGGGAAGCGCATGTCACCAAACTACTCCTCTCGCCATACCTTGCTATTGCAAAAAATTCTTGCGGCTGTGCCCAAGAAAACCTCGGGCGCCGTGCGCGAATTTATCGGTCATTTTTATGGCCAATCTACGGTCGAAGAGTTGGAACAAATCACCGCTAACCATGCGGCATCAATTGCACTCAGCGCTTATCAACAAGGCGCGTTACGCAGCAGTAAAGGCTGGTCGGTTTATACAAACTCCATCACGCATGATGACACTAAACGCACCCAGCTTTTTATTCTCAACGACGATATGCCCTTTTTGGTTGATTCATTGACCAATCTCTTCACGCGTCTTGGGCTTACAATTCATCTTATTATCCATCCTGTACTCTCAGCAAAGCGTGATGCGAAAGGTAAGCTACTTGCTGTAAGTGACGAAAAGCCAGCAGGATATAACGCAGAATCCATGATTTACATGGAACTACCCCCGCTTAACGATGCGAAGGCGCTTGAAAAACAAATTGATCGCGTTTTGAAAAAAGTACGTGCTGCCACTGCTGATTGGAAGGCTATGGATGGTGCCGTCAGTGCATTCACGAAACACTATCACGGCAAGAAACGTAGTGAATCCGAGGAAGCTAAGCATTTTTTGACGTGGCTACAGGATAAGAATTTCGTGTTTCTTGGAACAGCCGAATACGATAAAACAGCCAAAGGTTTGGTATTAAATAAAGCAAGCGCCAAGGGCATTTATCGTCTTGATGCAGACCATGCGCACGCCATTGAGCGCGCAGCAACCCCAACGGCAAGCAAAGGCTTCAGCATCCAAAAATCTTCGGATGTGTGCGAAATCCATCGTAGCGGGGCCATGGATTATATCGCCATTGCACGCACCGATGCGAAAGGAAACGTCACTGGTGAAGTGCGCATTCTTGGTTTGTTCACTTCCGTCGTTTATTATCAGAGCACCGATTTAATTCCGTTTATTCGTAATAAAGTTGCTCACGTACTCGAAGAGTCGGGCTTTGACAGGCATGGCCATAGCGGCAAATCATTGCGTACGATTATTGAATTTTTGCCACGCGACGAACTATTCCAAATCGATGAAGATGAACTCTTCACCATGGCCATGGGTGTGCTTGCATTGGAAGTCAAACCCCATGTGCGCCTCTTCGCACGTCGTGATGCATTCGGCCGTTTTGTAAGCTGTCTGCTTTATATTCCGCGTGAGCGCTTCTCAACCAGCATCCGCGAACAGGTCGGCAAGATGCTGTCCAAAGCTTTTCATGGAACGATGAGCAATTTTTATACGCAGGTGACTGAGTCACCCTTAGCGCGCTTGCATGTTATCATCGAAACGAAGCCTGAACATCAACCAAGTGTGGACCTCGCCTCGATGGAACGCACTATCGCGGGGCTGGTCAACCTCTGGCAGGACGCATTGCGCGATGCGCTCATTACAGAATTTGGCGAAGACAAAGGCGCGGCCCTACATCATCGCTATGCGGAAGCATTTGGGGCTGATTATACCAATACCCACACCGCACAAGCAGCCGCCTATGATATTCGTCAGGCTGAGTTCTGCCTCACACAAGGCGGTCTTGCGCTTGAGCTATTTCGCCGCCCCAACGAAGAGGCGGATTGGGTGCACCTCAAATGCTACACCACTAATGTCGATTCTACCTTATCAGACATCTTGCCTTTGCTAGACCAAATGGGCTGCACCGTGGTGGATGTAACACCTTATGATGTCGCTCCTAAAAATAATCCGCCACTTTTGGTGCGTGACTTCAGTTTGCGTATCCCGCCGCTTGCGGGAGTTGATTTAACACAGCATAAAGCACGCTTAGAGTCCGCGATGACTTCGGTATGGGCAGGCATCACAAGTAATGATCCGCTCAATGCGCTAGTTTTTTACGCAGGCCTCACCATTCGCGACATTGAAATTCTTCAACTCTATGCGCGCTATCTTAAGCAAACTAGTTTCTCTTATAGCCATAGTTTTATTGCGCAAGCCTTACGCCAACATCCATCGCTTACACGCGTGCTGATTGACATTTTCAAAGCACGGTTTGACCCCGCACAAAAAAACCGTGAGGCACTGCAACAAAAACTGCGCGCCCAATTAGCAACTGGATTGGAGCATGTCACCAATCTTGCTGAAGATACGGTGATTCGGCGTATTGAAGCCCTCATCATGGCATCGCTGCGCGTCAATTATTTCCAGCGCGATTCGCAGGGCAATCTGAAGCCCTATATCTCGGTCAAGTTCCGCTCAACCGAAGTGCCAGAACTGCCATTGCCTGTGCCCTATGCCGAGATTTTCGTTACCAGTATGCGTGTGGATGGGATTCACTTGCGCGGCGGGCCTGTTGCACGCGGCGGCTTGCGTTGGTCAGATAGACCCGAAGATTTTCGCACCGAAGTGCTGGGCCTGATTAAAGCACAAATGGTGAAGAATGCGGTGATTGTACCGCAAGGCGCTAAGGGTGGATTCATCTTACGCAAACCACCCATAGAGCGCGAAGCATTCATGCAAGAAGGCATCGCCTGCTATAAAGAATTTCTATGTGGTCTGCTCGACATCACCGATAATATCGTTGGTAATAAAATCGTCCGCCCACACGGTGTTGTCTGTCATGACGGCGAAGACCCCTATCTCGTCGTCGCGGCCGATAAGGGCACAGCCACCTTCTCCGACATCGCCAACGGTGTCGCTGCCGAATACGGCTTCTGGCTGGGTGATGCCTTCGCATCAGGCGGCTCAGCGGGTTACGACCACAAGGCCATGGGTATCACTGCCGCAGGTGCTTGGGTATCGGTCGAGCGGCATTTCCGCGAATTAGGTATGAAAACGTCGGAGCCGTTTACCGCAATTGGTATTGGCGACATGGCGGGTGATGTGTTTGGTAATGGATTATTATCATGCGATAGCTTCAA
>JBMOEL010000048.1:0-12834 GCA_049314715.1 Rickettsiales bacterium | reverse complement strand
GTTTGGAAAACAGCAGCGCCAAAATCACCAAACTCGCCCATGGCATTCCTGTCGGCGGTGAGTTGGATTATATGGATGACGGTACGTTATCAGCAGCGCTGAGTGCGCGGGTGGCGTATTAATCTTAACAAAACCGTCACTTTTATCCCTCTGACTTAATGATTATAGTAGCGATAAGAGGTAGATTATGCGCGCTAGACCACCAGGTAAAGATACACGAGCAATAGAACATCGCCCTGAAACAGGTCAACCAAGACCCTTGGATGGCTTTGTGAAAAGGCTTTATGGTCCCGAAGCACCTAGAGCCGCAGACGCTATGCAGCGCGATTTAGATCAACCCGCAGATACGTCTTCTTAAGCCGCGTCGTCTTTCGCGATACTCAACAAGCTCGGTACTTCTTCAGCTTCGCCTTGCAGCACATCGTCCGACTTAGTGATGTCGTAGCGCGGGAGATTTTGCGGAACGGCAGCGTTCTTCGCGGGGTGTAATCCCTTCGCGACCATTTTGCGCATTTTACCAAGACCACGGTTCATGCTGGCCGAGAATTCATCAAACGCCTTGGCACTGCCACGAATACTCGCCATGACTTTATCGGCGTGTTTCATCGCCATAATCACATCGGTCATCAGCGCCTGTGTCATTTCCAAAATCGCGTGAGACTCGTCTTGTTGTCGTGCCTCGCGCACAATCGCGCGCAGGGACAGTAGCAAGCCTGAAAGCGTCACCTTCCCCGCCAGCACAATATCATGCTCGCGCATGAACTGCATAAGGTTGGGGTCTTTCTGCATCAGTCGCGTGACGACTTCATCATTCGGCACGAACATCACCAGCGTGGTGCGCGTAATCGGCTGGCCGTTGCGGCTTTTGAGTTTCTTTAATGCGTCCTGATAGGACTTGCCGGCCAGTGCTTTCGCGTGGGTGCGCATGGTGGCTTGCAATTCCTTAAATGCTCCGTCGAACTCCGGCGTGCCCTCTTTTTCGAACAGCGCAATGATGTGCTGCGACGCTTTGGAATCAATAATCACCGCATGTTGATGCGGCAGATAAATCACGCAATCAGGGCGCAGACTGCCCTCCTCACCCGCGAGGTGCACTTGCAATTCATAGTCCGTACCTTCGGTGAAGCCATGCTGTTGCAGCAGGTTGCTCATGGTAATCTCACCCTCGATACCTGCGCCCATCGGGTTTTGCATGGCGCGCACGAGTACGGCCAGTTGATTGCGCGACGCGTCCACCTGCCCTTGCACTTTTCCAAGCACATTGCCCAGCTCTTGCTGTTTCTGCGTCAATGTTTCGGTCGCGGTTTTGGTGAATTGCTCAAATTGTTTGTGGGTTTGTTCACGCTCACGCTGATGGTCGGCGAGGAGTTTATTGGAAAGCTGGTTGCCCGTTTCCAGTGCTGCGGCTTTGGCGAACTGCGCGAATTCTTCCTTCGCTTTGTCGAATTCCTTCAGGCGAATCTGCACCTGCTCGACCTGCTGTTCGGCCAGCGCGCGGGCTTTTATTTCAGAATATAACTGCCGCTCGGCCTTGCGCGCCCATAGTAGGCAGGCTACAGCTGCCGCGGAAGAGAGGGCGACGAATATCCATGGAAGCATGAGTGTTTCCCTTTTGTAAAATCGGCGCTATGCTAGCATAACCAACAAAAACTGCACGGATAATATGTCGAAAAAGAAAACTGCCATCCCCACTGCTGCTATCATTCTCGCTGCCGGTAAAGGCACGCGCATGAAGAGCGAGCTGCCGAAGGTGATGCATAAAATCGCGGGCCGCACGATGGTTGGCCATGTCATGCACACGGCGCTGGATGCGGGCTTATCGCCCCTCACGCTGGTGGTTGCACCGGGAATGCACACGGTGCGCTCCTACGCGCAATCGGTCGATGAAACGGTGAACTTCGCGGTGCAGGAACAACAGCTCGGCACGGGCCATGCTGTGCTTTCGGCCAAGGAATCGCTTGAGGGATTTGAAGGTAATTTGCTAGTACTTTACGGCGATACACCGCTCATTACGCAAGAGACGATTACGCGACTGCTCGAAACACTCACGACAGATGCGAAATGTGCCGTAGCCGTGCTTGGCTTCACGCCGCACGATCCTGCGGAGTATGGCCGCTTGGTTCTGGCGAGTGATGGCACGCTGGAGCGTATTGTGGAAGCGCGCGATGCAAACGAAAAAGAGAAACACATTACGCTATGCAATTCGGGCGTGATTGCGCTGCGCGGGAATGTCGCGTGGGGGTTGCTCTCGAAAATCGGCAACGAGAATAAAAAAGGCGAATATTATTTGACCGACGTGGTGGCGATTGCGCGCAGCGCGGGCTTCACCGCACGCGTGGTCGAAGGTTCGGCGCAGGAAGTATTGGGCGTGAATTCACGTGTTGAGTTGGCGCAAGCAGAGGCGGCGATTCAACAGAAACTGCGCGTTTCGCACATGGAAAATGGCGTGACGTTGCTGGCACCTGAAACCGTTTATTTCAGCGCCGATACGCGCATCGGGCAGGATGTGATCATTGAGCCGAATGTGTTTTTCGGTACCGACGTAGTGATTGGTGACGGCGTGCATATCAAGGCCAGCTCACATATTGAAGGCACGGTGATTGGTGATGGCGCGAGTGTTGGCCCCTTCGCACGGTTGCGCCCTGGCACCAACTTGGGTGAAGGCGCGAAGATCGGCAATTTCGTGGAAATCAAAAAATCGGAAATTGAAGCGGGCGCGAAGATTTCGCACCTGAGTTATATTGGCGACGCGACCGTGGGTATTGATGCGAATATCGGCGCGGGCACGATTACCTGTAACTATGACGGCTATCAGAAATACCGTACCACCATTGGCCGCGATGCGTTCATTGGTTCGAACACTGCGCTTGTTGCCCCTGTGAATGTAGGCGACGGCGCGATTGTCGCCGCAGGTTCGGTGATTACCGAAGATATTGATGCGGATGCACTCGGCGTTGCCCGCACCCGCCAAGAACAGAAGCAAGATTGGGCTAAGTCATTCAGAGAAAAGCAGAAAAAGAACTAAACAATTAGCCGCCAGCTGTCATTATTCTGTAATAAGACCATGTTATGTTTAAGCTATGGAACAAAGCTCAATTATTATGTCTGCTGGCAACGGAGAGACTCGATATACGGATCAGCATGGCAACATTTTTAAAATTGGTATGGACTGGGTAAGGCCATACGCTACCGTTCAATGCGTAAGGGGTCCGAGCGAAGTAAGAGATGTAACATTTCGAGGCCCAATGGTTGAGGGTTCAATCATTGAACGAATAGGTTTTATAAATTGGCTTCGTACAAATGCTCAAGAAACACTAAATAGTTTCACTTTTAACGCTGCTTCACCCATCGAGGAATTTTGCCACGGTTTGCGAGCAAACCAACAAGCGCGGCCTAGCCAACAACCAAATCACTAACCATAGTTAATGCCGCCTCTACCGCTGCCAAACGAATCGCGCTGCGGTCACCAGTAAATAGAAACTTCTCGTGCTTGGTTTTACCTTTCACCGCGCAGGCAACATGCACCAGCCCTACGGGTTTTTCGGCGGTGCCACCGCTGGGGCCTGCAATGCCGGTGACGGCTACGGCGATGTCTGCATGGGCGACTTTCAATGCTGCCTCGGCCATCGCTTTGGCAACCTCTTCACTCACCGCGCCATGGGTTTTGATGAGTTCAGCATTCACGCCCAATTCAGCTTTTGCTTCGTTGGCGTAGGTCACGAAGCCGTGGGTAAACACATCAGATGAACCCGCGATTTCGGTAAGGAGCGCGGAGATAAGGCCGCCTGTGCAGGATTCGTCGGTCGTGAGTTTCCAACCACGTGCGCGGCATTGCGCGAGCACGTCAATCGCGAGCTTGGTGAGATGGTCGGAAAATAAACTCATACGCCAGACTCAGGCATATCACCCGTGATGAGTGGCCAGAACAGGTAAAGTGCGTAGAGCAACGTTCCTGCAAACACTCCTGCGATGAGGTCGTCGAGTATCACGCCCCAACCACCTTTTACTTTGCGGTCAGCCCAAGAGATTGGCCAAGGCTTCACGATATCAAAAAAACGAAACAGAATAAAACCGAGCGCGAGAAACTGCACGTCCCACCCACGCAAGCTGATGGTTTCTTGCGCGCCCTCCCATGACATGGTCATGGCGATAATCCAGACATGCCAGACCACAAGCGCGAGCCACATACCTGCTAACTCATCGATGACGATTTCTTTCGGGTCGTGTGTGCTGTCTTTATCGCGCATGTAGCGATTGGCACTTACGGTGCCTAGCCAAATGGAAAGAGCAGTTAGTACCCAAAGCACCAGCCAACCCGCAGGCAGGTGCATGATGTTGAACGCAAGAATGATGGCAACGAATGAACCAACCGTACCTGGCGCGAATTTGGATTTACCCGAGGGCCCAAGCGTGGCGATGTGGTGATAGATACTCATGCGATGCTCACGGTGGCGACGGCGTTTGCTGCAATCCCCTCATCACGGCCAGTGAAACCTAGACCTTCAGTGGTGGTTGCCTTCACGCTGATAGCGGAAATATCGATTCGCAACAACTGCGCGATGCGTGTGCGCATCGCTTCGCGGTGCGGGGTGATTTTTGGTGCTTCGCAGATAATTGTTACATCGAGATGCTGCAGCGTGGCGTGCTTTTGCGCCAGCAAATCGCGCACATGCTCAACGAACTTGGCAGAGTCCGCGCCTTTCCATCTTGCATCCGACGGTGGGAAATGCACGCCAATATCGCCCTCACCTAATGCACCTAAAATCGCATCCACAATCGCGTGGAGCACCACGTCTGCATCCGAATGGCCTTCGAGTTTCTTGGTGTGCGGAATCTTTACGCCGCCCAATATAATCGCATCGCCATCAATCAATTTATGCACGTCATAGCCCATTCCGATTTTGGTTATGGGTTGGCGCATGTCTTCAGCAGTGGTCATTTTACGGTTTCTCTCTTCGCCTTCGACATACACGACTTTGCCACCATCGCGCACCCATAATTCCGCATCATCGGTCATTGCATGACCTGCGTTTTGTTTTTGATGAAGTTCTAGGATGTGCTGGAACGGAAATGCCTGCGGTGTTTGAATGCGCAGCAGCGAGTTACGGTCAATCGTTTCGCCATCACGTGTGCGAATCGTATCAGCGACGCCGAGGGCGGGAATCACCGCAACGCTACCAAGTGCTGCGATAATTCTATCGATAACGTTATTGGAAAGGAATGGCCGCGCGGCGTCGTGAATCAGCACGTAGTCAGGCGCATCTTTCGCCAAGGCTTCCAACCCCAAGCGCACGGAATCCTGACGTTCTTTGCCACCATGGGCGTGCGGCAGGTCGAGCGTATAGAGCTCTTCATGCTCTGGCGAAATCACCACGAGCACCTTTGAAATCGCGGGGTGGTTCGCTAATGTTTGCGCCGAATGCGCCAGCATGGGCTTACCCGCAAGCTGCTGATATTGCTTAGGCAACGCGCCGCCTGCGCGGGTTCCACTGCCTGCGGCGACAATCAATGCGGCTATTTTCGGTTTCTTGGTCATTCCGGCCTCCGAGCCGGAATCCATCTACTCTTAAGATGGATGCTGAATCAAGTTCAGCATGACAATTTGAAGGAAAATCTGTATGCACCGCGCCATGCAATCACAAACAACAATGCGCAAACCTATTCAAATCGGGCACATCACGCTCGATGACCACGCCATATTGGCGCCGATGACAGGGGTGAGCGACCTACCTTTCCGTAAGCTAGTCAAAGGCTTTGGCGCGCCGTTGGTGGTGAGCGAGATGATCGCCAGCAAGGCCGTGATACTGGAAACAAAGAACGCCATTCGCATGGCGCAGAAAGATGTGGCGGAGCGCCCCTTCTCGGTGCAGCTGGCTGGGTGCGACCCTGAAGTGATGGCCGAGGCCGCAAAGCTGAACGAAGACCGCGGTGCCGATATCATCGATATCAACTTTGGCTGCCCCGTGAAAAAAGTCGTGAACGGTATGGCAGGTTCGGCGCTGATGCGCGAAGAAGGCTTGGCGATGCGCATCTTGGAAGCGACCGTGAAAGCGGTGAAAATTCCCGTAACGCTCAAGATGCGTATGGGCTGGGACCATAACTCGCTCAACGCGCCCATCTTTGCAAAACGCGCCGAAGAGCTTGGCATTCAGATGATTACGATTCATGGCCGCACGCGCTGCCAAATGTATAAAGGTTCGGCGGATTGGGATTTCATTCGCAGTGTGAAAGACGTAGTGAAGCTGCCTGTCATCGCGAATGGCGATATCACGACCTATGCAGATGTGGATGCGGCACTCGAAAAATCTGGCGCGGATGGTGTGATGATTGGCCGTGGTTCCTATGGTCGCCCTTGGTTTATCAATCAAGCATGTCGTCACATTCGTGGCGAGAAAGCACCTGCCGACCCATCGCTCGACATTCAACGCGACATTGTGCTCCAACATTATGAAGACATGCTTTCCTATTACGGTGAGGTGAATGGCTTGCGCATCGCGCGCAAGCATGTTGGCTGGTATGCGGGTGGGTTGCACGACTCGTCGCAATATCGCCAGAAGGTCAATACATCGACCGATGTGAACGCTGTGAAAATACTGATTCGTGATTATTATAATGGATTGCTCGATAAAGGGTTCACGCAACGCGCGCATGAGAAAGTGACCGAAGGTGAAGGAGAATAAATCGCTTAAGCCTGATTTCGTATTGCCCGCGCCGGAATGGACGGCGCTTTCGGCACAGCTTGCAGCGTCTCTTGCCCATGAAATTCGCAATCCGCTTTTGTCCATCAAAGGTGCGGCGCAATTGCTCGAACAATCCGCGAATGACGAAGATAAAACACTCGCGCAGCTCATCATCAATGAAGCGAAACGCATTGAGCAGTTGGTTGCAACATTGGATCCTCTTACGCCAAACCCTACGCAGAAAATGGAGCCGCTGAATATTCACGAGATTACGGAATATGTGCGGCTTGCTGCCGAAGCATCCTTCGGTGCGCAGGTAAAATTCGCGACACAATACGACCCATCCATTCCTGAAATACGCGGTGTGAAAGAGCAACTCATTCAAGCACTCATGAATCTTGTCAAAAATGCGTGCGAGGCGGTTGAGAAATCCGAAACACCAACGGTGACAATTCGCACCCGCTATATGCTGGGCGAGCGTATGCAGCGTGTGGGTGGCCGCAAATTGCCGATTCAGGTGACGATTGAAGATAATGGTGTGGGCGTTCCCGCCGCCATTGCCCCGCGCCTGTTTACGCCCTTTAATAGCGGGCGCGACGGTAAAGGGTTGGGCCTCGCCATCGTTGCCAAGATTATCGAGGAACATGAAGGGCTTGTTGCCTGCGAGTCAGCGCCTGATTCGCCAGCCATTTTCAGTTTGTATTTGCCACAAGCATAGTTACGTTTAGCGGGGGTCTTACCCCCGCAAACCCCCGCCGCAAGCGGCTCGCGCAGCTTCGGCGCTACGCGGTTGCATTTCGATAGGCTTAGGGCTATACCTGCCTAAAAATTAGGCAAACCCAATAAGAAGGGTTTTCAATTTTGCTCGGATACTAGGAGTTCAAGGTGAGGAAGGTCGAGTGTACTGCTTGGTACATGAGCGCCTGACGAATCCGATGAACGACAACGTAGCCGACGGAATTCAAAACCCGAAAGGCAGGTATCTCATGAGCTCCACCATTCTTTTAGTTGATGATGACGCAAGCATTTTGCTGGTGCTTTCGCGCGCACTTACCAAGCAAGGCTATCACGTGGAGCAATTCACCAACGTGCCGGATGCAACGCGCGTGATTAAAAATGGTGTCGGCGATATTGTGATTACCGACGTGTCAATGCCTTCGGGCAATGGGTTGGACGGTCTAGCTGAGTGGCACCGCGCACGCCCTGAACTGCCGGTGATTGTGATGAGTGCGCATAATACGTTGCTCAACGCTGCCAAAGCGCAAGAGCTTGGTGCGGTGGAATTTTTGCCAAAACCATTCGATCTTGATTCACTCAATGAGTCAGTTGCGCGTGCATTGCGCCATGAATTGCGTGTGAATGCGGCGGAAGATGATGGCATTGTTCGCATCGACGAGAACGTGACGCTGGTTGGAAAATCTCCCGCCATGCAAAATATTTTCCGTGTACTGGCGCGTCTCATCACCAATGACCTTACGGTATTGGTACAAGGCGAATCAGGCACTGGGAAAGAACTGGTCGCACGCGCACTGCACGCACTCAGCAAGCGCAAAGCCGCGCCATTCATTGCGCTCAACATGGCGGCGATTCCGCGTGAATTGATTGAGTCTGCATTGTTTGGTCATGAAAAAGGTTCGTTCACTGGCGCACATCAACGCCAGCTCGGCGCATTCGAGCGCGCGCAAGGTGGCACGTTATTCCTTGATGAAATCGGTGATATGCCGATGGAAGCACAAACGCGTTTGCTGCGCGTATTGCAACAGGGTGAGTTCTCGCCAATTGGTTCAACGCGTTCCATCAAAACCGATGTGCGCATCATTGCAGCGACGCACCATGATCTATCGCAGCGCGTGGCGAGCGGTGATTTCCGCGAAGATTTGTTTTACCGCTTGAATGTGGTGCCGGTTGCCGTGCCTGCATTACGCGAACGGGCGGACGATATTCCGCTACTGGCAGAACATTTCCTGAAGTTAGCAACACAGCGCGGCTTGCCCGCGAAGCAACTCGATGCAGGTGCATTGCAGATACTGAAAGAGCATGCATGGAAAGGTAATATCCGCGAGTTGGAGAATTTGATCTATCGTCTCTGCGCCTTGCAAACACCGCCTATGCTGCGTGCGGAAGACGTGATGGCGCATGTTGGCGCTGCATCGGTCGTGCCGCTCTTTACGGAGGCAACCAATGCGCCTAGTGCAGAGAATCTCAGCGATCAAGTCTATCGCCATATCCGCCATACCTTTGCAACGCATGGCAGTGATGTGCCTGTCACTGGTCTTTATGACCGCGTGTTACGCATTGTTGAAAAACCACTTATTGAGCAGACATTGCGCGTGACGGGCGGCAACCAAATTAAGGCGGCAGAGATTCTTGGCATCAACCGCAATACGTTGCGCAAAAAAATGCGTGAGCTGGAAATCGATGCTAAGCGCCTGATGATGATGGACGCTGCATGAACGTGATGACGACGACGAATCCCATCGAGCCAATTGGCCTACGCAAAGCATCACGCAGTACGCGTAGGCGTGTGCTTGGCTTGGCGCTGATGGCGCTCGCACTGATTACGCTAACCTTATTTCTAACGTTGATTAGTGAAACAGGCGAAGGCACTACCTCGCCGCAATCTGCGATGTGGCTGACACTTTCAACACTTACACTCCTCATAGCCCTAGCATCGATTATCGTGAAACGCGCCTATGAGTTATGGCGCGCTAGCAAAAAAGGCATGGTGGGCACGCGCCTGCAAACACGCATTTTGCTGATGTTTTGTGTCGTAACCATCGTACCGACGATTATTGTTTCCATTTTCTCGGCGGTGTTTTTCAATATTGGTGTGAAGGCTTGGTTTGATCAGCGCGTTAGCAAAGCGTTGCAAGAATCGGTAGTGATTGCACGCGCCTATATGGAAGAGCATCGCAATACACTTCAAGTTGGCGCAAGTGGCTTGGCGGAAGAAATCAAACGCGATGTGACTGTCGGGTCGATACAATCTAGCGAGTTTGAACGCAAACTGACCATTCAAGCTGCGCTGCGCAATTTGTCGGAAGCGATTGTCTTTGAGCGCAACCGCGTGCTCGCGCGTACGGCGCTTTCGTTCTCGCTTGTTTTTGAGCGTATGCCCGACGAGGTATTCGAACGAGCAGACCGAGGCGAAATGGTTATGCTGGGTGAAGGTGATGACCGCATTCAAGCGGTGATTAAAATCAGCCAATATCCCGATTTGTATTTGCTGGTTGGTCGCGTCGTGGACCCTAAAGTTATTCAGCACCTACAATCGGCTAAGGGCGCAGTGAAGCAGTTCAAAAAACTGGAGCATGATATTGCAGCATTGCGTTTGCAATTCTCGGTTGCCTTCATCATGCTGGCGCTGCTGTTACTCCTCACGTCGATTTGGGCGGGTATGCAATTAGCGATGAAGCTTATCAACCCCATCTCGCAACTCATTAGCGCGACGGACCGCGTGCGGGCGGGCGATTACAGCATCAAAGTCAAAGAAGGCCCCGCCAATGATGAGGTGGCGAATCTAGCGCGCACCTTCAACCGTATGACCGCGCAGCTTGATAAACAGCGCAGTGATTTGATGGAGGCAAACCGTATCGTTGATGAGCGCCGCCGTTTCACGGAAGCAGTACTATCAGGCGTCTCGGCAGGTGTTATCGCGTTGGATGCACATGGGCTGATTACGCTCACTAATCGCCGCGCCGTTGAATTACTTGGACTGTCCGAAGACGCGACGGTTACTAACCGTGCACTCGAGGAAATTTTGCCAGCCATACGCCCACTCATTGCACAGGCAGAAAAGAAACCCGAAAAAGGTGCTGCACAAGATATCGTGATTGATCGCGGTGATGCGCGTATCACGCTGCATGTGCAAATTACGGTCGAGCGTTTCATGGATGTGATTGAAGGGTTCATTGTCACCTTCGATGATATTACTGACCTGATGAGCGCACAGCGCAGTGCTGCATGGGCGGATGTGGCGCGCCGTATTGCGCATGAAATTAAAAATCCACTCACGCCGATTACGCTTTCAACAGAACGCCTCAAGAAAAAATTTGCACCCGAAATTACCTCCGATAAAGAAGGTTACTTGCGCTATATCGACACTATCTCGCGCCACGTAAAAGACATTGGCCGCATGGTCGAAGAGTTCGTAGCCTTCGCGCGCATGCCCGCTGCAAGCTTCAAGGAAGAAGATTTGACGGCGCTCATCAAACGCACTGTGTTTTCTGAGCAAACCGTGCACCCTGAAATTGCGTATACGATGGAACTACCAGATACCGCACGCCTTGTGTGCGATGAGCGACAAGTCGGTCAGGTGCTGCTGAATCTTATCAAGAACGCGGCAGAAGCATTTGAGAATATTGCGAGCGAACAGTCACGCAACATTTCGATCGCGCTGACGATGAATGATGAATTCATGACCGTGACGATTCGCGATAATGGCGCAGGTTTCCCACTTGATAAAATGGATCGCCTCACCGAACCCTATGTGACCACGCGCGCGAAAGGAACAGGCCTTGGGCTTGCGATTGTAAAGCGCTCGATGGAAGAACATCGCGGCACGATTACACTCAGCAATCACCCCGATGGTGGCGCGATGGTGCAGCTTACGTTTTCGAGAAAAATTAGCGCCACGTAAAAAAACGCTTTACATCTAGATTTAGTGCTGTAACATTCTGGCAACAGTAAAAGCAGACTTCCGGCAAGTAACGCAAAAGCAAGTAAAAATTAGAAACCGTCACTTAAGGAACACGAGGACTGCATGGCTACTGACATCCTAGTTATTGATGACGAGAAGGACATTACCTCTCTCATTTCCGATATTCTTTCCGATGAAAAATTCATCACCCGCGTGGCTAACAACTCCGACCAAGCCCTCAAAGCTTTGGCCGAGCGCGTACCCACTGCCATCATTTTAGACATCTGGTTACAGGGGTCGGAACTGGATGGTTTGGGTATTTTAGAAATCGTTCAGAAAAAATACCCACACGTTCCCGTCGTCATGATTTCCGGCCATGGCAATATCGAGACTGCCGTGACTGCTATCAAGCTAGGTGCTTACGACTATATCGAAAAACCATTTAGCGCGGAACGCCTCACCATCATCGTGAAGCGTGCATTGGAAGCTGCAAAGCTGCGCAGCGAAAATGTGGAGTTGAAGCGTCGTGGTTCACCCGAGCAGGAATTGTTCGGCACTTCGGTTGCCGTGAATACCGTGCGTCAAACGATTGAGAAAGTCGCACCGACCAATTCACGCGTACTGATTACGGGTGCTCCGGGTACTGGTAAGGAAATGATTGCGCGTTTACTGCATGCACGTTCGCATCGCGGTGGCGCACAGTTCGTGGTGCTGAATGCTGCAGCACTAACACCAGCACGTATCGAAGCAGAATTATTCGGAACGGAAGATACCAACCCGAATGGTGGTGCTGAGAAGCTTGGTCTGTTGGAGCGTGCACATGGTGGCACGTTGTTTATCGACGAAGTCGCCGACATGCATATCGAAACGCAGGGTCGTTTGCTGCGCGCATTGCAGGAGCAATCCTTCGAGCGCGTGCGTGGTAACAAGCGCGTGTCGGTGGATGTGCGCGTCATTGCAGCGACAAATAAAGATCTGCAAACTGAAATCGCTGCGGGTCGTTTCCGCGAAGATCTCTATTACCGCTTGAATGTCGTGCCGCTACGTATGCCTTCACTGCGTGAGCGTCGCGATGATATTCCTGCGCTTTCGCGTCACTTCCTCAAACGCGCAAGCGACGCGATGGGTCTTGCCCAGCGTCACTTGTCGGAAGAGGCAATGGCCGTTCTGCAATCCTATAACTGGCCAGGTAACGTGCGCCAATTGCGCAACGTGATGGAGTGGCTGATTATCATGGCGCAACCGGGTGAATCGGGCGAGATTATGTCCGACGCGCTGCCGCCGGAATTGATCGACAGCAATATCACCGTGTTACGTCCTGAGTTGTCATCCGACATTATGTCGATGCCACTGCGTGAAGCACGTGAGACATTTGAGAAGCAATATCTTGCGGCTCAAATTAATCGCTTTGGTGGTAACATCTCGAAGACCAGCAACTTCGTGGGCATGGAGCGCTCGGCCCTGCACCGCAAGCTGAAGATGCTCGGTATCGGTAACGACGAGAAAGTCGCCGCC
>JBMOEL010000047.1:0-12797 GCA_049314715.1 Rickettsiales bacterium | reverse complement strand
GTGCGAAGTGGAATAAGGAACAGTTAAGCCACGGCCTCTGGCAGGTGGTGATTACCGAGATTCCGTATCAGGTGCAGAAGTCGAAATTGATTGAGAAAATCGCCGACTTGTTCCGTGAAAAGAAATTGCCGCTGCTGGCGAATATCCAAGACGAATCGACCGATACAGTGCGCATTGTGCTGGAGCCAAAATCGAAGAACATCGACCCATCGTTGTTGATGGAATCGCTCTACCGCGTGACGGATTTAGAGATTCGTTATGGCTTGAACCTCAACGTCATCACCAAGGACGGTGTGCCGAAGGTGATGAATCTGCGCGAGCTGTTGCAAGCCTATCTTGACCATCGCCATGAAGTGTTGGTGCGTAAGAGTGAGTTCCGCCTCGACCAGATTTCGCGCCGTTTGGAGATTCTCGAAGGCTTGCTGATTTGCTATTTAAACCTCGATAAAATTATTAAAATCATTCGTGAGGAAGATGAGCCCAAACCCATCCTCATGAAAAAATTCGACCTTACGGATTTGCAGGCCGAGTCGATTTTGAATATGCGCCTGCGCCAGTTGCGCAAGCTGGAGGAGATGGAAATCAAGCGCGAACATAAGAATTTGAAAGAAGAGCAGCGCGGCCTCAAAGCCTTGTTGAAAGATGAGGATCTGCGCTGGCAGACCATTGGTGATGAAGTGAAGGCGCTCAAAAAACGCTTTGCCTCCGACAAAAAACTTGCTGGCCGCCGTTCGGAATTTACTGCGCCACCTTCGGCTGCGGTTATCTCAGTTGAAGCCTTCATCGAAAAAGAGCCGATTACCATTGTGTGCTCGAAACTCGGTTGGATACGCGCATTCAAGGGTCACGACGATCTGGGCGACGTGAAATTCAAAGAGGGTGATGAGGCGCGCTTTGAGCTTAAAGCCAAAACCACTGATAAATTGCTGGTATTCGCGACGGATGGGAAATTCTACACGCTTGGCTGTAATAATCTGCCAAGCGGCAAAGGGCATGGTGAACCCGTGCGTTTGATGGTGGATCTGGAAGCGAATCAAGACATTGTAACGCTCTTCGTGCATGAGCCAGAGCGTAAATTGCTGCTGGCGTCTGACATTGGTAAGGGTTTTGTGGTTGAAGAAAAAGACATGCTCGCACAAACCCGTGGCGGTAAGCAAGTCATGCAGTTGCCCGAAGGTTCCAAGGCGGTGGTATGTGCTGAGGCGAAGGGTGACCATGTGGCGGTGATTGGTACAAACCGCAAGCTGCTGGTATTCCCACTCGACCAAGTGCCTGTGATGAAGCGCGGGCAGGGTGTGGCGCTGCAAAAATATAAAGGCTCGAAACTGAGCGATGCAAAAGTATTCACCATGAAAGAAGGCCTAAGCTGGCAATCCGGTAAGCGTGAATATTCGGAATCAAACATGAAGCCGTGGCTGGCGCAACGTGCAGGCCAAGGTAAAATCCCACCAACGGGCTTCCCGCGCTCTAATACGTTTGGTGAGTAGAAGTAAAGACTTGTCATTCCCGCGTAGGCGGGAATCCATGCCAAACATCTTGGATATAGCACCCGTTATGGCATAGACCCCCGCCTACGCGGGGGTGACAAAATTCTTAGTTACGCAGCCTGAACGGTCACGGCGTCTTTCGACATGCGAATGGAATAGTGGTTCCCTGATGTTACCAAATTAGCCGCACCATCAAAATTTGAAACGGTTTCCGCGAGTTCATAAATCGCCATGCGTAACGCCCCCGCGCGTGGGTCAGTGGGATTGAGGTGTATCTCAATTGCGTCGAAGGTATAAGCATCGGTATACGGCAGCACATTATCGTTGCTGATAATCACCTCTTCCAGACCATTGGCGCGGAGTTTATCTTGAACCGATTCAATGGCGCTTAAAATACGCGGGTCGATGATGATGGTGCCTTTTTCGGCGTTACCTTGTGGTGATACTACGCGAACGGGAAGGGTAAGGGCCATAACATCTCCTCATTTTATGCCATGCGTGAGCCAGGGAAGCGCACAGTGATAGTGGTCGTTTGGTCGGGCAATGTCTTAATTTCCATCGTTCCTTGATGAAGTGCAATCAAAAGTCGCGCCAAGGCCATGCCGAGGCCCAATTGTGTGTTCTGAGGTGTTGCATCAATGGGTATAAAGCTGCTGGCAGCACGATTTTTACGGCGCTCGCGTGCGTTGGAGGAATAGGCGAGCACGACCAGCATATCGCCGCCTTTCATCGCGGTGCTGATACGAATCACATCACCCGAACTAAGCTGCGGCGCTGCGAAATTCAGAATGTTCAGAATAAGCTGTTTAATACGCAGCTCGTCGGCGCGGATTTTGGGAAGCGCATTGTTAATATCAATCGTTGCATCGATACCGTAGGTGCTGCGCTCCTTGAAGATGCGAATACATTTTTGTAACGCGAATTGGATGTCGATTTCTGCTTCGTTGAGCGCAATCAACCCTGTTTCTGCTTCGGAGATGGCTTTGATGTCTTGAAGCATCGCCAATACTTGCTGGGCCTGTTCATAAATATCGGCGGCGTGCTGCTGGTATCGCGGGTTATTGATTGGGCCGAAATGTTGGTCTTTGATAGTTTCGATTTCTTCAAGAATAAGCTGCACTGGTTCACTAAGTTCCTGCCCAACATGCGAGAAGAAGTCAGCTTTTACTTGGTTGGTCAAAGTTGCGGATTCTTTGATTTTAATCAGCTCAAGATTTTTGAGGCGCAATTCACTTTCGATACGTTTGCGCTCCTCAATATAGTCATGCATGCGCTTAATTTCTTGGGCAAGCTGAAAAATTTCCAACGGGCCGGATTGTAATTCAGCTGTAAACGCCTCGCCACGCACGATACTAGCCGTATCTTCCGTAAGTTTAATGACAGGTTGAATGACACGTTTACGCACGGTGTAGAGCACGAACAGTAAGAACAGTGCAATCACCAAAAGTTGTGTGAGTCGGGGTAACACGACGCCTGAAATGCCACCTGTGCTGGCTGGATTTTGTGATAAGAAGATAATGAAGGGGAATTGGCTTGAAACTTCGTAATAGCGGAATGGGTTATTGGAGTCGATTAATGAAGGTCGGGAAAGTAGGGCGCTTTTTTCTTGCTTGAAATCGAGATGCGTAAGACTCTCAAGATTGAAGCGTTTTTCAAAAAACTTTTCCTCATCCGACACTTCTGTAATCAGTGACAGTGATAGATTGGTAATCGCATATTCCATGTTTGCGGCGCGCACGGCGCTGCTGACAGAATGGGTGAGTTGCTTAACATCAAGCGCTAGCGTTACCGTACCCAGAAACTCGCCATTCTGATTCGTCACACCGATACTCAGTGGTAATACCCATTTTTGCGATACACGGCCTTCAACGGGTCTTCCGACATGGACTTTCCAAGGCTCTGAAATAGCTTTTTTGATATAGTCGCGATCAGATACATCGATTGGTTTTCTCAAAATACCCAAATTGCTTGAGACGCGCATGCCTTGCATTTCATCCGCCCAGCTAAAGACATTGTTGCGTGTGTAGCCGCGTTTGCCGAATGAGCTAAATAGCTGGTTAATCGCCTCAAGATTTTTAGCGTCGTTGGCTAAAATTTGCCGCGCCATGGATTCAAGAATATAGGAGCCATTCTCGATTTCTACAATCAACGCACGGTCAATTCTTAGTGCTTCGCTTTCTAGTTCTTGGGTGGTTTTTTCAACGTGTTCTTCAAACGTTTCATAGGCAACCCATGCGGAAACCAGAATAAAAATAAAGACAATGAATAGCGATAGCAGCGTAAAATCGCGGTGTAGTGAAGGTTGTGTGCGAATGCCTAACATGAGCTATCTATAGGTTTTTTGCGCGCTTATGCCAAGTCTGACGTTAATTGGTGGGTCTTAACACGCTTTGTTCTGCGGCATGTGTGCTCAAACGCTCGATGCTTTCGACGTTCTCTACCTTAACGCGGGGGAGTTTGGGCTCGTCTTCACGCTGTGCTGGGGTGGTAAGACTGACTGCAGGTTGTGTGGATTTGGGCAGTTCTTTTTCATAGGCTGCGGCGGTGAGTTTTTCGGTGCCTTGTTTATCGAATACTGGCCCCAATACGCGTGTGGAAATGAATAAACCAACAGACGTTATGACGGTATAAAGCCCATCCATACCGGTATAAGACAGAATGCGTGTCCAAGGTGTGTCCACGCCTCTAACGAGGTCGCGCATGTTGGAGTGGCCAGTAGTTTTTAGACCTTTGGGTGCATCGAATTCAGTTATTGTTCGGTTGATTTGAATCGCTTCGTCAATTTTTTCGATCGCTTTTTTATTCCCAGTGTTTAGCAAGCGTCCAGACCACCTACCGAATTGAGTGCCCATCGTGTCAAGTGATGTGCCTAGGCGTTTTGATAACCAACCACTGTTTTCACCAATTAGTAGCCATGTACTGATGGTGGCCAAAAACGCAACGGCACGGCTTCCTCCAACTGACGCCCACGTTTGTTTGGGTTGCGAATCAATAATTTTATGTGCTTCAATCAACTCTGGATCATGCTCCACAGCATCTTTGCCGTAGAAAATATTCTTATCGAACCACTTCACGATTTTCGATTTATTATCTTCAAACCACTTCACAAAGGTAATGGTCATCAATGAACCACCAACGAACAAGGTGCCGATTGTGAGAATTGAATTCGCACGCTTGGGGTTCATCATTGGCTGGGTGGAGAGACTGTTTACTGCTCTTTCGAAATGGTTTTTGAGTGGTTCTTTCATACCAAAGACTGGTTTATCTTTGTCTTTGAGTAGCCACGTCATGAATACGCTAAGGCCAGTCACACCGAAGTAGCCGAGGCCGGTATAAGTAATATCGTTAAAGAGTTTCTCACCTTTCGTGTGGGTCTTGAAGCCTTCACTCACCGCGTTGCGTTCTTTTGCCTTTTTGAGCGCGCGTTCACGGGCTTTAGAAACCTCTTTCTCGGCTTCTTGCTCGATTTTATATTTCACTGTCGCGTTCTCACTCATTAGACGGGTGCGACCTCCGATTGGTGTTGCTCTAGGCGTGCGTAGGGTTGGATATTTTCTACGCGATTTTTAGGTATGTTGGCTTCTGTCGTTGGTGCTGTATCTAAGTGTTCATTATAGCGCTCTGGTAATACAGGATTCGCTGGGTTGTGATGTTTTGGGCGACGTTCGCCGCTGACGGTCTTTTCATTATCGCGCGCAAATAGTTTGGAGCTGATATAAAAACCAGCAGCCAATACGCCACTCACCATAAATACGAGGCCATATTTTTTACCAAAGCTGGCAATTTTACCTTCGTGGACAACTTTAGCGCCTTTGCCAATTTCTTTTGCTAATTCTTCGTTACGTCCCGCGGCGTTGGCGCTAAATATGTCAAATTCGTATGGTTTATATCCATCAGGTTTCGCAAATTCTTTTGCAGCGGCGATACGTTCACCTACACCCTTATCAAATCCTAAATATTTTTCTGCCCAAACAGCAACGTTTCTGGAAAGACTGGTATTGATGCGTTCAAGGCTTGACCAATGGTTTAAGGGATTGCTCTTCGAGAATAGCTTGGTGCTCCATGCATCTTTTTCGCCAATAGCAAAATGCATGGCGATAGCAGAAGCAACCGTGACAAGGCGACCCTGCCACAGCGAGGCCCATGACTGCTGCGGCTCTTTATCCATCGCTTCGTGTTTAGCGGTGATTTCTGGATTATCGAGCGCCTGTTTACCTTCGATGATGACATCTAATCCGCGTACGATTTTGCTTTTGCGGTCTTCGAAATAACGAATTGGTCCGACCATTAAATGACCACCCAGCGTCATCACGAACATGGTGGCGGCGGTGGTAATCCACGATGATTTGCCTTTGATATTCTTTTGCGCGACTTTAAATGTTTCGTGCAATTTGTTGACGGTAGGCTGGTAAAAACGATTTAACTTACCACCTTTTTCAACCATCTGATCGGCGATTTCGCCTGATACGATTTCATTGGCGATCCAGCCAAAGCCGCCATAGGTCAGCCAATCAAATGTTTTCTCACCTTTGGTTTTGCGGCGTTTGCCATCTGCATCATGCGTGATTGGGCCGCGCGCAACGAAATAATGCGCGCGGGAATCACGCGAGCTTTCGGCGTGTATTTTATGTTCTGTTTTTTCTTTTTCTTTCATCCAGTTCATTACCTTTGGCCACGCGCAACACGCACGTCTCCAGCCTCAAATTTACCATGTTTTTGCAGGTGCGAATGTGAAGGTTGTGTGAAGGTTTTGAGTGGTTTAGCCCCGTTTCATGAACGGGAATTCAGACTGCTAGTTAGAGCGGGCAGCCTGTAATTCGGGTGAAGCAACACGCTCCTGATACGAAGCATGCTCAATTCTGGTACTAGGCTGATGTTGACGCTCGGTGGCAATCTCGGCCTTGTCGTAGCCGTAATTGACCCTTGGAATCCGTTTTTTCTCGATTTCTGGGTGTGGCTCGGCATTTTTAGGCGTGTATTTCATGCCTGGAATGAAGCTCAATAAATTCAATACAGGGTGAACAGCACCAGCGGTAATAAGGGTATAGAGCACATCCATTGAAAGAAATTTTGAGAAATTCTGTAATGGCTGGTCGTAGTTGTTGGCTCTTGATGTATCCAGCAATCCATCCTTGATTGGGATGTTACGTGCTTCCTTTAAGCGAAGGATAGGACCTGCATGACCTGCCTCGGCTTTTGTTAGTAATTCTGCATCCGACAAATCGTGAACCGCGCGCTTTACTTGATCGGTTGACCACCCATAATGTTTGTTCTTAAAGAAACTGACAATTCCATCGCTCCATGATTTAGGGAGCATTCTGTTAACGACATTTCCTACTTCCGTGCCAATATCGCCAGCAATCGGATTCACGCCAGGGAATTGTTCCAGAGCGTGACCTGAGTTTTGGCCTATTTTGGTTTTAGAAAGTGGTTCTAAGCCTTTATTAATTAAGCTGTGTAGAGCTTGGTTGGCGGCGTGCAGGACATTTGAGGCAGGCTGTAAGAACGACGGGAGTTTTGCGGCCTCTTCCAGAGGTTCTAGCTTGCCATTTTTCATCGCTTTGCCAAAGCTATGAATGAAATTACCTTCACTGCCAATCAATCGACCTGTAGTTATGGTGAGTGCCATGGTGCCAAAGCGCGCCGTGACAGCACCTAGTATTGTTGGTTTCTTTTGAGCGTCTAAAATCGCATAGCGTTCAGCGATAACGGGATTATCTTCGGGGCGTTCACCATATTTTTGTTTATCGAAGTAGCGAACGATAGAAGATTTATATTTTTCACCCAGCCACACTGAAGGAACCATGATGGCAAAGCCAGGCGTTAGAAGTGTCGCCACTTCTGCGACCGCGTGGGAACGTTTGCGTGCTTCTTCAAAGTCTTTAGCGGCGAGACCTTTGAAGAAAGGTGTTTTATTCAGCAACCAAGAGCCGAGATTGGTCTGAATCTCCGATGGGCTATGATTGACATTGAGGCCCTTAAAGTTAATCGGCTTAATCGGGCCAATATTGAGTTTAATTTTCGTGTGAGAATGCGCTGCCCAATAGGAGAAGGCAGCTGAAGCCGTAAGGTTTATCCAAAAATTGAGTGCGGAATTGAAAATCGCGTGATGCGTTTTCTCGCCGTGGGTTTTGAAATCCACGGGTGCAATACTGTTTTTATTGGGTTTCTGTTCTTCTTCGATGTTCAAAGACGGTATCCTCCACTTGAGAGAATACCACAGACCACACGTGACTAATGTGACGGTTTTATGAAGATATGCCTGTTATATAAGGGATTTTTATTGGTTTGTTCGCGGGTGCAAAAAAGGGCGTGACTTGCGCCACGCCCTTGGTTGTTTAGTTTGGTAAGCCAATGACTTAGCGAGGTCAGTAGACCGAGCCAGCCATGAGCCCGCGAAGCGGCGCGTAGGACTAGGCAGTAAGCCGATGTCCGTAGCGTTAGAGAACTAAGCGCGAAGCGCTTAGAAGTCCATACCGCCCATGCCACCCATACCGCCCATGCCACCACCAGCAGCTGCGGGTTTCGCATCTTCTGGCTCGTCGGCGATGAGGGCTTCGGTGGTAATCATCAGACCAGCGACTGACGCTGCGTCCTGCAAGGCAGTGCGCACGACTTTCGTTGGGTCAATGATACCCGCTTTAATCATGTCGGTGTACTCGAGGTTCTGAGCATCGAAACCATGGTTGGTGTCGTCAGACTCAAGCAGTTTGCCCGCCACCACCGCACCGTCGAGACCTGAGTTCTCAACGATTTGGCGAATTGGAGCCTGCAATGCACGGCGGATGATATTGATACCCGCACGCTCATCGTCATTCGCTGCTTTCACTTTATCAAGTGCACGTGACGCGTAGAGCAAGGTTACGCCACCACCTGGTACGATACCTTCTTCAACCGCTGCGCGGGTTGCATGCAACGCATCATCCACGCGGTCTTTACGCTCTTTGACTTCCACTTCCGAAGCACCGCCAACTTTTAGAACAGCGACACCGCCCGAGAGTTTAGCAAGGCGTTCTTGCAGTTTTTCTTTATCGTAATCCGACGTGGTTTCTTCGACTTGTGCTTTAATCTGAGCGCAACGTGCTTCGATGGCTTTTTTGTCACCCGCACCGTCAACGATGGTCGTATCGTCTTTGGTGATGGTTACTTTCTTCGCACGGCCCAGCATTTCGAGGTTCACGGTCTCAAGTTTGATACCGAGATCTTCGCTGATGACTTCGCCTTTGGTCAGAATTGCGATATCTTCAAGCATCGACTTGCGGCGATCACCAAAGCCAGGAGCCTTGACAGCAGCCACTTTCAAGCCACCACGCAGTTTGTTGACCACGAGGGTAGCAAGTGCTTCGCCTTCCACATCTTCTGCGATGATGAGGAGTGGGCGTTGTGACTGAACCACTGCTTCAAGTACAGGCAATAGAGGCTGGAGGCTTGAGAGTTTCTTTTCGAAAATGAGGATCAATGGATTCTCGAGCTCAACCGACATTTTCTCAGCATTGGTCACGAAATACGGTGACAAATAGCCACGGTCGAAGTTCATACCTTCTACCACGTCGAGTTCGAAGTCGAAGCCTTTTGCTTCTTCCACGGTGATAACACCTTCTTTACCAACTTTTTCCATCGCTTCAGCGATTTTGGTGCCGATCTCTTTGTCACCGTTTGCTGAAATGGTACCAACTTGAGCGATTTCTGCTTGGCTCTTGATGGCTTTTGATTTTGCTTTTACCGCTTCCACCACTGCATCCACTGCTTTGTCGATACCGCGCTTGAGGTCCATTGGGTTCAAGCCAGCTGCAACCGCTTTGCTACCTTCACGCACGATTGCTTGTGCGAGAACGGTTGCCGTTGTCGTGCCGTCACCAGCCATGTCATTGGTGCGTGATGCTACTTCGCGAAGCATCTGTGCGCCCATGTTCTGGAACTTGTTGCTGAGGGTGATTTCTTTTGCGACCGACACACCGTCTTTGGTGATGCGTGGAGCGCCGTAGGATTTTTCAATCACCACGTTGCGGCCTTTAGGGCCCAAGGTTACTTTTACCGCATTGGCGAGAATATCCGCGCCTTTGAGGATTTCTTCGCGAGCATTGCTGCTGAAGCTAATCATTTTACCCATAGTAATCTCCTTCAATTAGATTTCAGTTATGCGGCTTTTTTCTTTGCCGATTTGCCTTCAACGACACCGATGATGTCGGTTTCTTTCAGCACGAGGAAGTCCTCGCCATCGAGCTTCACTTCCGTGCCACCCCATTTACCGAACAGCACGACATCACCGACTTTTACGTCGAGTGCGTGTTGCTTGCCGTTCTCATCGCGAACGCCTGGACCAACGGCAATGACTTCACCTTGGATGGGTTTTTCTTTCGCCGTATCAGGGATGATAATCCCGCCAGCGGTTTTTTCTTCTTGTTCGATACGACGTACAATGACGCGATCATGTAAGGGACGAATATTGGTCATAATGCTCTCCATAGAATTTTTCTAATCATTTCAGAAAACCCCAGTGATTCTGCGGGGTTCACCATGATTGCTGGTGGGATATAGGGGGGTTATGCCCCCCCGTCAAGGGGTGGTTGGTATTTTTTGCTGTCGTCATCGCCCGAATCGCTTTAGCGATTATAGGGCGATTCATGGATTCCCCTATAATCCGCGTTGCGGATTCGGGGAATGACGGTATGTTGAAACCATGTTCCAGCCCCCACCACCAACCTGCTCATTATGCCCACGACTTGTGGCATTTCGTGAGGCGAATCAAGCTGCTTACCCTTCGTTTTATAATGGGGCAGTGCCATCATTTGGTGAGCTTTCGGCCAGCATTTTAGTGGTTGGCTTGGCGCCTGGACTTAAAGGTGCGAACCGAACGGGCAGGCCATTCACAGGGGATTATGCGGGACTCATACTCTATCGCGGGCTTTTGAATGTTGGGCTGGCCGAAGGCTCTTATGAAGAGCGGCCAGACGACGGGTTAAAACTCAAAGGCGTGCGCATCACTAATTCGGCGCGCTGTGTGCCGCCTGAAAACAAACCGACACCACAAGAAGTAAAAACCTGTGGGAATTTTCTGAAAAAGGAATTGGCAGCGATGCCGAATTTGAAAATGATTTTGAGTTTGGGGTTAACCTCGCACCAAAGCGTGCTGAAGAATCTAGGCAAGCGCCAAGCAGATTTTAAATTCGCTCATGGGGCGATGCATGATATGGGTAATGGTCTCACGTTGGTCGATAGCTACCACACCTCGCGCTATAATATTTCAACAGGCCGCCTGACACAGGCGATGTTTGATGCGGTTCTGAAATCTATTCATTTACGCATCGCACAATAGCTACAATTTTCGCAAAAGGCCGTTAATCGTTAATAAATCGTTAAAGTGCGTATGGTATTCTGAACTTGAGTAAACAGGAGGACCATATGACAACGCAGTGGTATGACAAGCAAGGAGATGATCAGTTCACGCTGATGACGCCTGCTGGCCATACGATATTAGGTCATATTGATTATAAGGATTTTCGTGTCACGGGTAAGTTGTTGCGCCAAGAAGACGGTACGGTGGAAGAATTACCGCCAGAGGTGCTGCAAGGTATTGCCCATTGGAAGCGCGCCACGTGGATTGCCAGTAACGAAATGAAGGCTGCTGCGCAACGTATGGCGTATGTGAAAGAAATAGAAGCATCGTTGGGTAGCGCGAAGGAAACGCTGGCCCGCTCGGGTACCGAGCCGTATGTGCGCGAAGCACAACGCAGCGAGCTCCTCGCACGGCAGCTTTTCACGCAGGGTGAGCACCTGCGTGAGAGTGCGCTGAATGCTATCGATTCGATGAGCGCTATGCGCTAGAAGCCGATTGAACGGCCCAAATCTCGCAGGAAGGAAGGCTCTTGTCCTAAGCCGCATGAAGGTGTGGCGTTGGGAGAGAGTTTACACCACGCACCGCCGCCGCGTTGGCAGGCAAGGCCGCGAATATTCTGCTTAATGTCTTTTACTTTAAGTGTTTCGCTGAATTTACGGCAAGCGTGGCCTTTATTGTTTAGGAAAATCGCCTGCGGTGAAATGCTGCCATAGGTATTCGCGTTTTTCCAATGGGTAGTTTTTCCTGCGCTGGCATTATTCATCGTCCAATAGAACATTTGACTGTAATAGGCACGCTCATCATCCGTCATCATTTTCATGAGATCTTTAGCAAAGCTACTATTGCCATCTTCCACTTTGCGTACGGGCTCGACCACGATGGGCGGGGCGTTTTTATTCATGGCGGGTGGGGCAGGTGGTTGCGCCTTTACGACACCTGTTTGTACGGTACCTGCGGGAATCGCAATTGTTTTGGTATCATTGGACGTATCGTTATTCAGCACAACGAAGAAAGCAATGATGCTCACCAGCAAAATCAAGCCAAACAGGTTACGGCCAATCAGATTAAATGGCAGCCAGAGTAGATTGAGGCCTAGGCGAATCAGGTTGCGGATGATGCGGAAGATGACCATCAGGCGAGTCTAGCGCGGGACTAGCTGGCCAGCAACCCAATCTTCTCCATGGTTTGCTTGAGAATGGGCTGAGCAATCGCGGCTGCGCTTTCAGTGCCACGCTTGAGTAGCGCGTCTAGCTCCGCTTCGTCCTTCATCAACTCACGCATACGCGCAGTGATGGGTGAAAGTTTAGCCACGGCGAGATCGGCGAGTTGTGCCTTGAATTGGCCTGTTTTTAATGTTGAGAATTGCTCGACCACTTTTTCGGGCGTGCTGTCATCCAGCGCTGCATAAATTGTAATGAGGTTTGCAACCGACGGGCGGTTTTCTTTATCGTAGGAAAGTGATGCTACCGAATCGGTTTGTGCTTTTTTGAATTTATTGGCAATCGCATCGGCATCATCGGTTAAATTGATGCGTGAATAATCCGATTCTTCAGACTTGCTCATTTTACGCGTGCCGTCATTCAAACTCATGATACGCGCGGCTTGTGGCATGATTTTAGGCTCGGGCAGGGGGAAGAAATCCTCACCCACAAAGCGGTTAAATGCGCCCGCAATATCACGCGCCAATTCAAGGTGCTGTTTTTGGTCTTCGCCCACGGGCACATGCGTTGCCTTATAAGCCAAAATATCCGCGGCCATGAGTACAGGGTAGGCATAGAGGCCCAACACGGCGTTGTCTTTTTGCTGACCTGCTTTTTCCTTGAACTGCGTCATGCGGCTCAGCCAGCCAAGCGGCGTATGGCAATTCAAAATCCACGCAAGTTCAGCATGGCCGGAAACAGCGCTCTGGTTGAAAATGACTGGCTTATCGCTGGGATTGATTCCGCAGGCAATATAGGTTGCTGCGGTCTTGA
>JBMOEL010000046.1:0-13179 GCA_049314715.1 Rickettsiales bacterium | reverse complement strand
TCCTTCCTCTACCATCGCACCTTCGCTCACCGCAATACGCTCAACGACACCATCGCCACCGGCGGCAAGCGTCATTTGCAGCTTCATGGCTTCCATCACGACCAGTGCTTGGCCACTTGTTACCGCATCCCCAACTTTTACTAGAATCTGGCGAATAAGTCCTGGCATTGGTGAACGTGGGCTGAGGGGTTTTTCCTCCTGCGCAGAAGCACGACCAGCGCGCGGCTCGCCCACCAACATTTCCTGTCCAGCAAGCACGATGCGCAAAGCGCCATTAGGCATGCGCACTGCCGAGACTGCCTGCCGTTTCCAGACACCTTCAGAAACCTTCTGAGCAAGCACGTAGCTTCCATCTTTCAAGCATTCCAGCTCGAAATCATAGGATATGCCATTCAAGCTAAGACACACATTTTTCTGGCTGTGAGTCAGCGCTTCAAGAGTAATAGGCTGAGTGCCAATATGGAGCGTCTTATTCATCGCATCCCCGCGACGTTACGATCGGTCCATGCGGAATATTCCTGCGTTGCATCCGCAGGGTTTGATGCGCCTAATGTTGCGCCCTGCAACAGCAAATAGGCTGCAGCAAAGGCTGCGGCAATCTCGGTTGGCACTTCAGGTTCCACTAAGCTCGCGCTATGCGTTTTAACAAAGTCGGTCGAGACGTTGCCCGCAATAAAGGCGGGATGATTTAATACGCGCAGTAAATAATAACGATTATGCGTTACGCCACTGATACGCGTCCGATGTAGGGCATCGCTGAGGCGTGCAATCGCCTCATCACGTGTGGCGCCATACGCAACGAGCTTAGCAATCATCGGGTCATAACGTGAGGAAACCACATTGCCAGCGCGGTAGCCATTCTCGGCGCGGATGCGTGGTAACTGAGGCAGCTCAAATTGCTGCAACGTTCCGGGTGATGGCATGAAGTCGCGCGCTGGGTCTTCTGCATAAAGCCGCACTTCGATAGCGTGACCACGTTGTGCAATATCTTCTTGTGTGAATGGCAGTTTTTTACCCATTGCCACATCAAGCTGTAACTGCACCAGATCCAGACCCGTGACCATTTCCGTCACAGGATGTTCAACCTGCAATCGCGTGTTCATTTCCAGAAAATAAAATGCGCCCGACGCATCCATAATAAATTCAATCGTGCCTGCGCCCGTATAACCAATATGTTTGGTAATTTTGATGGCCTCAGCAGCCATCGCCTGACGCGTTGCTGCGGGTAAATGTGGCGCAGGGCTTTCCTCAATAATTTTCTGGTGGCGTCGCTGCACCGAACAGTCGCGCTCATATAAATGCAGGTGATTACCGTGCATGTCGGAGAATACTTGTACCTCCACATGGCGCGGCGTTAGCAGGTATTTCTCAAGCAACACGCGATCATCACCAAATGCATTTTTTGCCTCAGCGCGCGCAGCGCTCAGGGCGGCTTCTAACTCTTTTGCGTGCTCTACCACGCGCATACCTTTGCCGCCGCCACCTGCGGCAGCTTTCACCAAAATCGGGTAGCCGATACGCTCCGCTTCCTTTGCAAGTAGTTTAATGTCGCGGGACTCACCATCATATCCAGGCACGGTCGGCACACCAATTTCCTTGCACAAAATGCGTGATGCAGCCTTATCGCCCATCTTCGCAATCACCTCGGCGGATGGGCCAATGAAGGTCAATCCCGCTTTGGTCACGGCATCAGCGAATGCAGCATTCTCGGACAAGAATCCATAGCCGGGGTGAATCGCATCTGCCCTTGTTTTTTGTGCGGCAGCAATCAGCGCGGCGCTATTCAAGTAGGTTGCAGCAAGACCATCACCTTCCAGCACGCACGCCATCTCGCCGATAGAAGCATGGGGTAGCGCGTGATCATCTTCCGCAAAGACGGTCACGGTCTCAATGCCCATGACACGGCATGTCGCAGCAATCCGGCAAGCAATTTCGCCGCGATTCGCAATCAATACACGGGTGATGGGGCGTGTCATGATACGCTCCAAGGTGGCTTGCCACCTTCGAGCAATGCCTTCATTCCGGCCTGACCCTCTGCACTGACCCGCGCATCACTAATCGCTTCAATCGCTAAATCATGCTGAATACTCATAGGCAGTGCGTGCATGGTACGTGCCAGTGCTTTAGCCTTTGCGCTCGCCAGTGGTGCAGCTTTCAAGAATTCACCAATCAATGCGTCACGCGCGGCTGGCAAGCTATCCACCGGTGTGATCTGGTGAATGAGCCCGATGCGTTGTGCCGTGGATACATCAAAACGCATACCGCTTATGAAATAGGCGCGTGCTGCCCCAATCCCGATTTTCTCAATCGCATAAGGGCCAATGACTGCGGGCAATAAGCCAAGGCGTGTTTCCGTGAAACCAAAGCTTGCCGTATCGGTTGCCAGCACATAATCACACACTGCCGCAAGCCCCGAGCCACCGCCCAGCGCATTGCCCTGCACGATGCCGATAAGAGGTTTGCCCAATCCCGCAATCGTTGCGAACATGTCGGAAAGCTTCTGGCTATCAGCTTTATTTTCTTCCACCGAATACTGCACCATTGCGCGCATCCAATTCAAATCACCGCCCGCACAAAAAGATTTTCCATGCCCATAGAGCACCACCAACCGCACCGACTCATTGGCATTTAAGGCACCAAATGCAGCCGTTAGCTCACCCATCAATGCCGCATCAAATGCATTATGCACCTCAGGGCGATTCAGCCCAACAAACGCAACACCGCGTGCATCAATCTCTAATGTGAGGAAAGAATACTGCATACTACATCCTGAATACGCCAAATTTGGTGGGCTCAATCGGTGCGTTTTGGCAGGCAGCCAGCGCGAGGCCTAGCACATCGCGCGTACGGGCAGGGTCGATAATCCCGTCATCCCATAGCCGCGCAGTGGAATAATAGGCGCTGCTTTCGCGCGCGTATTTCTCGAGCAACGGTGCACGAATGGCATCCAGCTCCTTAGCGGAAAGCTTCTTGCCGTCCTTCTCCAACGCATCTTGGCGAATACGCGTTAGCACGTCGGCCGCTTGCTCACCGCCCATCACCGAGGTGCGCGCATTCGGCCACATCCACAAAAAGCGTGGGTCAAACGCACGGCCACACATGCCGTAATTACCCGCACCAAACGACCCGCCAATAATCACGGTGAGTTTGGGCACATTCGCATTACTCACCGCCATCACCATTTTCGCACCGTGGCGGGCGATGCCTTCACTCTCATATTTTTTACCCACCATGAAGCCCGTGATATTTTGCAAGAAAATAAGCGGGATGGAGCGCTGTGCGCACAGCTCAATAAAATGCGTCGCTTTAATGGCTGATTCCGAAAATAAAATACCATTATTCGCCACAATCCCAACTGGCACGCCGTGGATTGCTGCAAATCCCGTGACAATGGTTTGCCCATAGCGGCGCTTGAATTCATGGAACTCAGAACCATCCACCAAGCGTGCGATAATCTCACGCACATCAAACGGTACGCGCGTCGAGTCTTTAGGTAAAATACCATAAATATCCGACGCGTCATACAGCGGCGCATCATAGGGGGTGGTGTTACGTGCAGGCGATTTCAAGTTCAAATGCTGCACAATATCACGCACGGTGCTGAGAGCTTCTGGCTCGTCTGCCGCATAATGGTCGGCCACGCCCGATTGCGATGTGTGCACTTCCGCGCCGCCTAAATCCTGCGCGCTAACATCCTCACCCGTGGCGGCTTTAACCAGCGGTGGTCCTGCTAGAAAAATCGTGCCATTTTCTTTTACAATCACGCTTTCATCGCACATGGCAGGCACGTATGCGCCACCCGCGGTGCAGGAGCCAAGCACCGCAGCAATTTGCGGGATACCAACCGCCGACATACGCGCTTGATTGTAAAAAATACGGCCGAAATGGTCGCGGTCAGGAAATACTTCGTCCTGCATAGGAAGAAACGCGCCACCCGAATCGACGAGGTAAATACAGGGCAAACGATTTTGCAGGGCAATTTCTTGTGCACGCAAATGCTTCTTCACGGTGAGCGGGAAATACGTGCCGCCTTTGACGGTTGCATCATTCGCCACGAACATACATTCACGCCCATACACGCGACCAATGCCCGTCACCACGCCAGCAGAAGGTACACCGCCTTCACTCACATACATTTCATGCGCAGCGAGTGCAGAAAGTTCTAAGAAAGGCGAGCCAGCATCCAGAATGCGGGCGATACGCTCGCGTGGCAATAGCTTGCCGCGCGCCTGATGACGCTCCACCGACTTTGCACCGCCGCCTTGCTGAACAGTTGAAATCTGTGCATTCAGCGCGTCACGCAGCCCGATGTGAAATGCGGTGTTTTCTTTCGCGTCAGCAGATGAAGCGCTGTAAGTGCTATGAAGAATCGGCATTAGAAGAACCCCAGCGCATTCGGGCTGTAACTCGTCAGCACATTTTTCGTTTGGCGGAAATGCCCTAGCATCATGCGGTGATTTTCGCGGCCTATGCCCGATTGCTTATAGCCACCAAACGCAGCATGAGTAGGGTAGAGGTGATAACAATTCACCCACACACGCCCCGCTTGCAGCGCACGGCTGGCGTTATAGGCAGCATGAATGCTGCGCGTCCACACCCCTGCGGTCAGCCCATAGCGCGAATCATTGGCGATGCGAATCGCCTCATCATAGTCCTTAAAGCGCGTCACCGAAAGTACGGGGCCAAAAATTTCTTCTTGGAAAATGCGCATATTGTTCGTGCCCTCAAACACAGTCGGCGCAACAAAACAGCCTTTATCCAGCGCGCCACCGAGTTTTGGCTGGCTGCCGCCTGTCAACAACTTTGCCCCTTCATTTTTGCCAATATCAAAATAGGAGAGCACTTTCTTGTGCTGTTCGGCAGATGCTTGCGGCCCCATCATGGTGGTGAGCTCAAGCGGATTACCAACAGTGATTTTTTGCACACGCGCAATGGCACGCTCCATGAACTTGTCGTAAATTTTTTCGTGCACCAATGCACGCGTTGGCGAGGTGCAGACTTCGCCTTTATTCATCGCGAACATCGTGAAACCTTCGAGGCATTTGTCGGCAAACGCATCGTCTGCATCGAACACATCTTCGAAGAAAATATTGGGTGATTTGCCACCTAATTCCAATGTCACGGGCACGATATTTTTTGCAGCATATTCCATAATTAGCTTGCCCGTCGAAGTCTCACCCGTAAAGGTCAACTTCGCCACGCGCGGGCTGGTGGCAAGTGCCTTGCCCGCCTCAACCCCAAACCCATGCACGACATTAATAACGCCTGGGGGCAGAATATCGGCAATCAGTTCCATCAGCAGCATAATCGAAATCGGTGTTTGCTCCGCTGGCTTAATCACGATGGTGCAGCCTGCAGCAAGCGCAGGAGCAGCTTTCCACGCAGTGAGTGTCAGCGGGAAATTCCATGGAATAATTGCCCCGACCACACCGATAGGCTCATGAAAGTGATACGCAACGGTGGTAGCATCAATCTCGGAAATCGAACCTTCCTCACCACGACACATCGCCGCGAAATAGCGGAAATGATCGACTACCATGGGCAAGTCACCCGCCATACCTTCGCGTAGCGGCTTGCCCATATCAATACATTCCGCTAGCGCCAATTTCTCTATATTCGCTTCGACACGATCAGCAATCGCATTCAGAATTTTGCTGCGTTCAGCGGGCGAAGTCTTACTCCATGTTGCAAAGGCTTTATGTGCAGCATCCAGCGCCTTGTCGATATCAGCAGCGCTTGAGCGCGCTACTTTGCATAAATGCTCGCCCGTGATGGGGCTAGTATTATCGAAATATTGCCCATCCGTTGGCGCAGCGTGTTTACCGCCAATCCAGTTTTGTAGCGTTGCGGCTAGGCCAATGTTTGTTTTTGCTGCATCTAGTAATCCCGACATAGACACTCCTATTCTGCGCAACCAATGGCGCGGGAAATAATTAAGCGTTGAATTTCTGACGTACCTTCGCCAATACGCAGCAAGCGATGGTCGCGCCAGAAGCGCGCCACGCCATATTCTTCCATCAAGCCATAACCGCCATGAATTTGCACCGCCATATCGCTTACTTCACCCGCGATCTCCGAGCTATAGAGCTTCGCCATCGCCGCTTCTTTGGTGAAGGGCTTGCCGGCATCCGCCATCAGGCATACTTTATATAAGTAGGTGCGCGCCAATTCGATTTTCATATGCATATCGGCAAGGGCAAAGGCAATCGATTGGAACCGTGCAATCGGCTGACCGAATTGATTGCGTTCTTTCGCATAAGCCAGCGCTTTTTCATACGCACCTTGTGCGCAGCCCACACCCATCGCGGCGATGCCGATTTTGCCTCTATCGAGTGTAGCGAGCATTTGCTTACTGCCGTCGCCTTGTTTACCGAGCAGGTTTTCGTCGGGTACGAAGACATCGTCGAAATACAGGGTCGAGGTGTCGGACGAGCGCCACATCAGCTTACCATGCATCGGGTCGGCGCTGAAACCTTTCGTGCCCGCCTCAACGATGAAGCAGGAAAGCTCTGGCTTACCTTCGCCGCGCGAACCGCTCACCGCTTGTACGGTAATGCCCGCATTCATTTTGGTGGAAGCATTGGTGATGAAGATTTTGGAGCCATTGATTTTCCAACCACCATCCACTTTCGTGGCGGTAGTTTTACTGCCGCGTGAGTCCGAACCCGCGTTGGGTTCGGTCAGCCCAAAGCCCCAGACATAGTCACCCGTACAGAGCTTAGGCAGGTATTTCTTACGCTGCGCTTCGTTGCCGAAATAATAAAGTGGCCCCACGCCAAGCGAATTATGCGCGGTAATCGTAGCAGCTTGCGAGCCATCCGCCCGTGCGACTTCCTCGCAGGCAATGGCATAGGCGAGATAATCCAACCCATGCCCACCATAGGCTTCGGGAATCAAAATCCCAAACAATCCTAGCTGACCCATTTTACGCGTGAGTTCTTCGCTGAAACGCTCTTCCTTATCGAGTTGATGCGCCATCGGCGCGATTTCGTTGTCGGCAAATCCGCGAACCGAATCGCGCAGCTGCTGGTGTAGTGGGGGAAGTTCGTAATCCATGAATGCTCCTTAGGCGGTTTTTTGTTCCTGCAATTTGAGCGCGTCACAGACATGCTCGCGCATTTTGAATTTCTGAATTTTACCACTGACGGTCGTGGGGAAGCTCTCGACGAATTGAATGTAGCGGGGCACCTTATAGTGCGCCAGACTTTTCTTACAGAATGCACGCAGTGTTTCCTCATCCAGCTGCGTATTCGGGTGCAGCTGTATCCACGCACATAACTCTTCCCCATATTTCGGGTCGGGCACGCCAAATACGGCCGCCTGCGCTACATCAGGGTGGGTGAAGAGGAACTCTTCAATCTCGCGCGGATAGATATTTTCGCCGCCGCGAATCACCATATCTTTGAGACGCCCTGTGATTTTGAAATTGCCATCGGGCCGGCGAATCGCCAAATCCCCCGTATGCACCCAACCATCTTTATCAATGGTCGTTGCGGTGGCTTCGGGGTTTTTGTAATAGCCGCGCATGGTGGTGTGGCCGCGCGCGCACAATTCGCCTTGCTCGCCGTCAGGCATTTTTGCGCCTGTCTCGGGGTTGCGGATTTCGATTTCCACTCCGTCAATCTCACGGCCTACGGTCTCCACACGCAGCGCCACCGAGTCATCCGTGCGGCTTTGCGTGACGACAGGTGAGGTTTCCGTCTGTCCATAGGCAATGGTGATTTCGCGGCAATTCATCACGTCGATGACTTTCTTCATCACCTCAATCGGGCAGGGGCTTCCCGCCATAATGCCGCTGCGCAGAGCAGGTAGCTTACGTGGCGTTTTGCTCATCTCATCCAGCATTGCCACGAACATGGTGGGCACGCCGTAAATGGTCGTGCAGCGCTCTTTTTCAAGCGCCTCCAATGTCGCAGCGGGTTGGAAATATTCGGCGGGAATCACCAATGTCGCGCCGCGACTCACCGCGCCGAGCGATCCCATCACACACCCAAAGCAATGATAGAAGGGAACGGGCACACACATCCTGTCATTCTCGGTAATATTCTGGCAGCCCGTGACGTAGTAGGCATTCATCAAGATATTGCGGTGGGTGAGCATCGCCGCTTTTGGAAAACCCGTCGTGCCCGACGTATACTGGATGTTAATCACATCCGTTGCTTTGAGCGATGCTGCAATCGCCTCAAGTGTCGTATCTTCGGTATTACGTCCTGCGCTGAGCATCTCCTCCCACCCCAAGTAACCGCTCGGCGCATTGGCTTTGAGCGCCACGGCGAGGCGCAGTTTAGGGAATGCCTCTGCGCGAATCATGCCTTGCTGTGCAATGGTAATTTCTGGGCAGGCTTCGGCAAAAATCGCATAATAGTCAGAGGATTTGAACTGATCAGTTAGAAACAGCGCGACAATATCGCTTTGTGAAATCGTATAAGAAAGCTCAAACGGGCGATAGGCTGGATTGATGGTGACCAACACAATCCCCGCACGCGCCGCACCATATTGCAGCAACACCCATTGCGGGATATTCGTCGCCCACACGCCGATATGCTCACCGGGTTGAATGCCCATCGCCAGCAATCCCTTAGCGACCTGCGTAACCTTCGCATCATACTCGCGATAACTCAGCCGAAGATTTTCGTGCGCGAACACGATAGCTTCTCGCTCAGGAAATGTTGCAGCCATGTGCGTTAGCGCTTGCCCGATGGTAAGCCCATCAAGCCACGGCGTTTGCAAAGTTGCATTGGAAGGATTCATAGGTGCATGAGTCATATCTGGTTGTAAGAGTGAAGCAAAGGGTGTTAGATGCAGCGCAACATGGAGCAGTCAATGTCCGTCTATTACTTTGAAGATTTTAGCGTCGGCCAGCGCTTTGAAACGGAGCCGCACACCACCACTGAAGCCGAAGCGCTCGCCTTTGCCAAGCGCTATGACCCCCAGCTACACCATACAGACCCCGTCGCCGCCAAAGAAAGTTTATTCGGCGCGTTGGTGCTAAGTGGGTGGGAGACTGCCTCGATTGTCATGGGCCTCAAGCTCCGCCACACCCCGCTTGGACAAGTGGCAACGGGCTTGGTGGGAATTGGCATTGATAACTTGCGTTGGCCCAAAGCGGTAGAGCCGGGTGACACGCTGCGTGCCACTATCACGATTATTGCCGCGCGGCCTTCCACCTCGCGCCCTGATAAGGGAGTGGTAAAATATAAAATCGAAGCCTTTAATCAGCGCGATGAATTAGTGATGGAAATGGAAGTGGCGGTGCTGATGCCGCGCCGTAAAGCCTAGGCGCGCTCTACTGCGTGCTCAAGTTTTGGCGCATCTGCCATGCGCTCACGGTTTGCAACATCGCGAACCTTACTTGCGGGAACGTGGGTGGTTTCAGTAATTTTTTCTCGCTCAGTCTGACGATCAGAAGTTTGAGGGTTTCTCTCAGACTTTTTCTCTTTGCCACCTGCAAACATATTATAAAAGATAGCATGTAAGCCAGCATAAGGAAGCCCCAAGCCAAAATCCATGGGTATTGCGTTTGTAGTTACGTTTTTGAATTTTTCCGCACCACTAACAGGCTTCTCAACGATGTTAATCGTTCCTTCGCTATTCTCAAGAACGAGCTCAACGCCATCTTTCAATTTATTGGGTGAGAAACCCATTTTACGCGCGGTACTATCGACAGCCTTGCCAATTTTCCCAAAATACAAATCACTCGCTTTTACAAGGCTATGAAATACAGGTCGGTTACCCCATGAATTGGGAATCAGCACCCATGCGAGCAATGGTGCGAGCGCCACAAAGCGCGCTTTCATCCCTGCTGAAAAATCTTTCTTGGGTTCTTCCTCAATCGCTTTGTAAGATTCTTCAAATTTCGGATCACTCGCCACCACTTCTTTGCCGTGAATCGTTTCATCTAATCCGCGAGTGATGTTGATACGATTCTTCTTGTTTTCTAACCACATCAGAGGGGGTATTGTCATCATCCCGCCAAAAATGATGCTGAAAAAAAGTTCGAATTTTCCTACGCTATATTGTAGCGCTTCGAATGCTTTATCAGCAACCTTGCCGCCTTTAACAAGATCGCTTTTGAAAATTGGCTTGAGCAAAAAAGTTCCGACTTCTTGTAAAGGGCCGCTCCATAGTTTTTGCCCAAGCTTGGTGTATTTTCCCCAATAGGCAAACCCAACGCCAACAATCGTATTAAATACCCAATCCACAGAGAGATACGTCCCCCACTTATGAATATGCTGACCAGCGGTGACGATGGGCTTTTCGCCTTTCTCACGCGCCGAGGATTCTGAAACTGTTTTTTCAGTGCTCACCAATAGGATTCTCCAACCTATATTCTAGCAAAACCAACCCTTATGGATTGTGAAGATTGGGTGACAATTACCCCGTTGCGCATAGGGCTAACTTCCGCTAAAACGGCTTAAAATAAGGAGTTTTCATGAAAGCGCTCGTTAAAACCCACGCTAAAGAGGGTATTTGGCTTACGGACGTCCCCATCCCCGAATACGGTATCAACGATGTGCGGATTAAGGTCCTTAAAACGGGCATTTGCGGCACGGACGTGCATATTTATAACTGGGATAGTTGGGCACAAAAAACCATCGCCGTACCAACCGTGGCTGGCCACGAGTTCGTCGGCCGTGTCGAGGCGATTGGTAGTAACGTGCAACATATCAAGGTGGGCGATTTAGTGTCTGCCGAAGGTCACATCGTGTGTGGCCATTGCCGCAACTGCATGGCGGGTCGTCGCCACCTTTGCGCGAATACCTTGGGTGTTGGCGTGAATCGCGACGGGGCATTTGCCGAATATGTCGTGGTACCTGCCGTCAATGTCTGGAAATGCAGCGACGAAATTCCATTAGAACATTACGCTATTTTTGACCCACTGGGTAATGCGGCACATACAGCACTCAGCTATGATTTAGTGGGCGAGGATGTGCTGATTACCGGTGCAGGGCCCATTGGCGTCATGGCGGTAGGTATGGCAAAAAAAGCCGGTGCTCGCCATGTGGTGATTACCGATATGAACGAATATCGTCTTGCCCTTGCGCAAAAAATGGGCGCCACCACCGTCAACATCACCACGCAAAAACTGGAAGAGGTCGCCGACCAACTCGGTATGACCGAGGGTTTTGACGTGGGTTTGGAAATGTCGGGCAACCCAAAAGCACTCGCGCAGATGATTGGTAATATGGCGCATGGCGGCAAAATCGCCATGCTCGGGATTCAACCCGAAAACACCGCCATTGATTGGGACGCGGTGGTTTTTAAAGGCCTCACCATTCGCGGCATTTATGGGCGTTTGATGTTCGAGACATGGTATAAATTGAGCATGAT
The DNA here is from genome assembly GCA_049314715.1 of Rickettsiales bacterium. Lineage (GTDB taxonomy): Bacteria > Pseudomonadota > Alphaproteobacteria > Rickettsiales > UBA3002 > JAFLDD01. Next base: position 1,848 of record JBMOEL010000046.1, on the reverse strand, counting down.
GTTGGAAAGTGGGCTGGACGTTGCGCCTATCATCACCCATCGCTTTGATTACACGGATTTCCAAAAGGGCTTTGATATTATGCGCTCAGGGAATTCAGGCAAAGTCATTCTAGATTGGAGTACGCTATGAGCGCTGTTAAAAAAACTTCTGCCGTCATCGATACCGCGTTTGAGCGCGGCGTACAGGCCGAGCTCGATGGGTTGAAACAAGCAGGTACCCTCAAAACCCTGCGCCACCTCACTGGCCCGATGGATACACGCGTGAACATGCAGGAACAGCGTGGCGAGATTTTGGTGCTCTCGGCAAATAATTATCTGGGTCTTGCCAATCACCCTGATGTCATTGCCGCAGGCAAAAAAGCGCTCGATACCTATGGTGCGGGCACGGCCTCGGTACGCTTTATTTGTGGCACATTCGCCGTCCATGAGCAGCTTGAAACTAAACTTGCCCAGCTCCATCGCACTCAAGCGGCCATTACCTATGTGTCGTGCTGGCAGGCTAATACAGGGTTGATGCCGTCGATTGCAGGCGCGGAAGACGTACTGATTTCCGATGCGCTCAATCATGCATCACTGATTGATGGCTGCCGTATGAGCAAAGCGAAGCGCCTCATCTATCCGCATTCGGATATGGCAGTACTCGAGGAACATCTCAAAGCCTCGCAATCGGCGCGCCGTATCTTTATCATTACGGATGGTGTGTTCAGTATGGAAGGCAGCATCGCGAAATTACCAGAAATTGTTGCACTCGCGCGGCGTTATGGCGCAGCGATTATTCTTGATGATTGTCACGGCGTGGGAGTGCTAGGAAAGCATGGGCGCGGCACGGCGGAGCATTTCGGTGTCGAGGGTGAAATTGATATCATCACCGGCACGCTAGGTAAGGCGCTGGGTGGTGCGGCGGGTGGCTATATTGCTGGCTCGCAGGCGCTGATTACCATGCTACATCAAGTCTCACGCCCGCAAATTTTCTCGAATGCACTCCCTGCAACCATTGCTGCCAGCGCACTTAAAGCCATTGAGGTGATGGAAGCAGAACCAGAACGCGTCACACGTTTGCACGCTATCACCAAGCAGATGCGCGATGGACTCAAGGCGCGTGGGTTCAAGCCACTCGAAGGCGATAGTGCGATTGTACCGATTATTGTAGGTGAAACGGCGCTCGCCATTCGTATGAGTCAAGCGCTACTGGAAGAAGGGATTTTTATTACGGGCTTTGGATTCCCCGTCGTGCCTGAAGGTACGGCGCGGTTACGCATCCAAATGTGCGCAACGCTGACAGAAGAACAGATTGCTTTCGCGCTAGATACCTTCGAAAAAATCGGCAAGAAATTCGGGATTATTTAATACTCGTCATCCCGAACGTGTTTCGGGATCTAGATGCTGAAACACGTTCAGCATGACATTATAGTGACCTGCGCTCGAGCGCTGGAAGTTCTTCCACGCGCTTGTGATACTCTTTCTCACGTGCAGTAATGTGTGTGCGTGGTGCATCTGCGGAAGCGGAAACTTCCTCTCTCATCTGCTGCTTTTTCTCTTTTTGCTCAGCGCGATATTCCTTATCCGTAAATGGTGCGGTGAGCTTAGTGAGTGGATACATCGCAGCTGCCACCATCCATGACGTAATGGTTTCACTGATCGTATAATAAGGCAAGGTAACGGCGGCTGAGTCATGGCCTGTTTTATCTGGCTTTATTTCACTTAAAATCGTTCCAGGATGCTGTTTATTTAGTTGTTCAATTCCAGTTTCCAAAGGGTGATTGCCCGTGATATTTGCCCATGCTTTACCAAGCCAGCGTGACACGGCTGCAATCGGTTTATCAATATAGAAACCCTTGCTCGCCAGTT
>JBMOEL010000045.1:0-13367 GCA_049314715.1 Rickettsiales bacterium | reverse complement strand
TTTTGATGAGTTCCTCTTCCGAAAGACCCGTTTTGAGGTCAACCGTAATGCCCTTATTTTTAAATACTTCAACGGCTTGTGGGCTTAATTTATCGGAAATAAGAACTTTAGGCATATATACTCCTAGTGGTCAGTAGCCAGTGACCAGTGGTCAGCGGGCATTCAATTTCGTGATGAGTCCATTTAACATACGGCCAATTTCACGCGATTTTAATTCAAGCGCGTCGTAGGCTGCGGTATCGCAATAACCAAGCCTGTGGGCAAAGTAAAGCTGGGTTTCACATTCTGCGAGCGAACCGGAAGCTATCCGTAGAAACTGGATAAATTCTTTGGTTGTACCGCGTTCGCTTCCTTCCGCAATATTCGAAGCAATAGAAATGGCTGCACGGCGAAGCTGAGAGGTTAAGCCGTAGATTTCTTCTTTAGGAAATATTTTGGTGGCTCCATAAATCAATAACCCATAATCGACAGACTTTTGCCATGTCTGCAGCTCTTTGTAGGATTTGAGTTTACCCATCTCACTGACCACTGGCCACTGGCCACTGGCTACTCTGTGACACCTCGCCCCACGCCCATTCGAGCCACGGTAGCAATGCTTCGATGTCTTTGGTTTCGACCGTCGCACCACCCCAGATACGCAATCCCGCTGGCGCATCGCGATACGCACCAATGTCGTAGGCAACAGCTTCTTTATCGAGCAGCGAAACAATATCTTTGGCAACTTTTTGCTGGGCGTCTTCGCTCAAGCCAACATACCATGGGTCAACAATCTTGAGACAAATGGAGGTGCAGGAATTTGTCTCCGGCTTCGTGGGTAAGAAATCAATCCACGGCGTGGCGCCGACCCATTTTGTTACAGCGGCCAAATTCGCCTTTGAACGGGCGATAAGGCCTTTAAGACCACCGATGGACTCTGCCCAACGCAGACCATCAAGCGCGTCTTCGACCGCGAGCATGGAAGGCGTATTGATGGTTTCACCCACAAAGATACCTTCAATGAGTTCACCACCTTTGGTCATTTGGAAAATTTTTGGCAGCGGCCATGCAGGATTGTATGTTTTGAGGCGCTCGACTGCGCGTGGGCTTAGGGCAATCATGCCATGCGCGCCCTCGCCGCCTAATACTTTTTGCCATGACCATGTCACCACATCGAGCTTTTTGAAGTCCACATCCATCGCAAAAACGGCGCTGGTTGCATCACAAATGGCGAGGCCTTCGCGGTTATCGGGAATCCAATCCGCATTGGGTACGCGCACACCGCTGGTCGTGCCGTTCCATGTAAAGATCACATCACGCGACCAGTCGGCTTTTTTCAAATCTGGTAGTTCGCCATAGGGCGCATCATAGAGTTTCAAGTCAGCGAGCTTGAGTTGCTTTTTGCAATCCCCTGCCCATGTCTTGCCGAAGGATTCCCACGCAAATACATCCACGCCACGCGCGCCTAACATCGACCACATGGCCATTTCAATCGCTCCTGTGTCGGAAGCTGGGACGATACCGAGGCGGTAATCATCGGGAATACCGAGAATTTTTTTACTGAGGTCGATGACCTCTTTCAATTTCGTTTTACCGATTTTGGCGCGGTGTGAACGGCCAAGTGCGCCACCTTTGAGGGCATCCAGAGTCCAACCGGGGCGCTTTGCGCAGGGGCCGGAGGAAAAACAGGGATTGTTTGGTTTGGTGGTGGGTTTCATATCATTTCCTTTGCTGTATTTTGTGTAGCGAGCGGCAATCACACTGTCAAACGGCGATGCATCCGTAACACCGCGTCTTTTAGAATTTCCATATCCTGTGGGCGTGACAAGCGATGGTCGCCATCTTTGACCAGAGTGACTTCTACAGCACTGCTGGTAACGGTTTCACTGATTTGCATAGAAAGCTGCCACGGCACGTCTTCGTCGTGCTGGCCATGCAGCAGATGGATGGGGATATCAAGCGGAATCGGGTGATCGAGCACCAGATGGTTGCGACCTTCATCAAGCAGATTTTTAGTGGTGGGTACATCCTTACCCCAATAAGGGCTATGCCGCCAAATCACCCCCTCTTCTTCAATTGTTTTGCGCTCTTCGGGGGTCATTTTGCTTGGGAAACGCTCCGTAAAATCAGGCGCGGCGGCAATACCGATTAAACCACGCACCTGTTGTTTACGTTCGAGTGCGGCGCGGAGCATAATCCACCCACCCATAGATGAGCCGATGAGTATCTGGTCGCCCGTTGCGACGTGGTCGAGAATTTCGAGCGTATCGCGAACACCATGGCCGATGGTGTAATCCAGAAAATCACCGCCCGTAACGCCATGCGCAAAAATATCGAACCGCGTGAATGAAATATTGTGCGTCTCGCAAAACGCATGGAGTTCGACCGCTTTACTGCCTTCCATATCCGAACGGAAACCGTGAATAAATACGACGCCAACACCTTCACCTTTATGGTGTTGATAGGCAATGTCGTAGCCGGTGGCAGTTTTATGATGTTTCAGCATTTAGGGAACAGCATTCAGGATTCAGGGGTTAAGTTTTGCTTTTAGCTTTTAAAACGTAAGTGACAATGATTAAAGCTGAATGCTGGATGCTAACCCCTGAATGCTAATCTCCGAATGCTAAAACGCCACACTATATTACAAGTTTTACCGCGCCTTGTTTCGGGTGGGGTGGAGCGCGGCACGGTCGAGATTACCGACGCTATTCGCAAAGCGGGTATGAAACCGCTGGTAGCGTCAGGTGGTGGGGCGATGATTCCGCACATTACTTATCATGGTGGCGAGCATTTTACTTTGCCGCTTTACGAGAAACACCCATGGCGTATTTGGAAAAACGCGCGCAAACTCCAGCAACTCATCAAGCTGCATGACGTGGACTTAATTCATGCACGCTCACGCGCTCCAGCGTGGAGCGCCTATCTCGCCGCAAAACGTACGAAAATTCCATTCGTCACCACGTTCCATGGTGTGTATGGCCTTAGCGGGCCTTTTAAGCGTACCTATAATAATGTGATGGTGAAAGGTGACCGTGTGATTGCGGTGTCGCGCTTTGTCTATGACCATATTCTGCGCGAATATCAGATAGACCCTACCAAACTTCGCCTTATTCCGCGTGGCGTTGATGCCACCATTTTTGATCCTGAGAAAATTATTCCCGATCGCATCATCGCACTCACCAAACAATGGCGCTTGCCGGATGAAGCACAAAAAATCATTTTTGTTCCTGGTCGTATTTCACGCATTAAGGGGCTTGATGTGGTGCTTGAAGCACTGGTGAAGCTTGGCGATGCGCCTTTTATTTGTGTGATGGCAGGAAGTGACCACGGACACGAAGAATATCGTATGCAATTGGAGCAAAAAATCATCGCGATGGGGCTTGAGGGCAAGGTGCGGCTCGCGAATAACACGAATTTCATGAATGAGGCCTATTCGCTGAGTGACGTGGTGCTTATTCCCTCCATGAAGCCAGAATCCTTCGGTCGCGTATCGATTGAAGCGCAGGCGATGGGAAAATTGGTGATTGCGTTTGATCATGGTGGCGTGCGCGAAACGATTATTAATAACGAAACGGGCTATCTCATTCCCGTGGGTGATGCCGATGCCATGGCAGAAACCATTCGATATGCGCTCATGCGTGACGAAGAAATGATACATGCGATGGGTGTTTTTGCGCGTAAGCATATTCAACGCAGTTTCTCGGTGCTGCAAATGAAAGAAAAAACAATTCAAGTGTATCGGGAGTTGCTGGAGTGAGCCACCACGAAGAGATATTGGTCATCAAGCATGGTGCATTGGGCGATGTGATTATCGCCACCGCGATGTTTGCAGCAATTCGTGGCCACCACCCGCTTGCCCGCATTGTCTGCCTCACCACCAAGCCTTATGCAGAATTGCTCTCTCAAAGCCCGTATTTCGATGAAATATGGGTGGATAGCAAACCGCGCATCACCCAGCGCAAAGCGCTCAAGCGACTTAAGTCCCGACTTAATAGTGTGAAGTGGGATTTTGTGTATGACGTGCAAACTTCACAGCGCAGCAGTAGCTATTGGTGGCTGTTCAAGCGCCCTCGCCCCTTTTTCAGCGGCATCGCTAAATTTGCCTCACACCGCTATAAAGACAAGGCGCGCCATGGTCGTCATGCGCTCGACAATTACCGTAGGCAGCTAAAAATTGCGGGTATTGACCATGTTGGATTACCTGATTTGCGCTGGCTTAATGCCGAAGTCCGCGGCTTAGTGCCGGATGTGGCTTATGTGCTCATCGTCGCGGGTGGCGCGGCCCATCGGCCAGATAAACGCTGGCCGGCGGAGCAATATGCCGCACTTGCCAGCGAACTGGCTGCTAAAAAACTCATTCCCGTGTTAATTGGCGGCAAGGCTGAGGCTAATGCCCTGCACATGATTGCTGAACGCGTACCCCACGCCATTAATCTATGCGGCAATACGACGATTGCCCAATTAGCGGTATTAGCACGCGGCGCATTTATGGCCGTGGGTAATGACACAGGCCCTATGCATGTGATTGCCGCCTCGCGCTGCCCTTCGGTGGTGTTATTCTCAAAGGCATCCAACCCAAAAAAATCAGCACCTGCGGGGGAGCATGTGCATTGTATTCAGCGCACATCTTTGCAAGATTTAAGTGTCGATGAGGTATTAACCGTCATCCATGGGCTTCGTCCGCTTGACACGAACCCCTAAAAACACCTAGTTTCAGCGCCCAATTTAGGAGTTTCTATGGCGCAAGCCGCAGCACAGACCAAAGACATCACCCTCACTCTGCCTGACGGTACTACGCGTACCTACCCTGCGGGCACAACGGGCGAGGAAGTCGCCGCATCGATTGGTGCGGGCTTAGCGAAAGCTGCTGTCGCCATGAAGGTGGACGGCGTGCAGCGGGATTTGTACTTACCACTGACCTCCGATGCAGCATTCCAAATCCTCACTGCGAAAGATGCAGAGGGCATTGATATTATTCGCCATACCATCACGGCCCAAACCTTAGCACTGGCCGTGAAAGAATTATATCCAACCGCAAAACTGGCGATTGGCCCGACGATCGAGCATGGATTTTATTACGACGTCGAATTGGAAACCCCGCTCGTTCCCGACGATTTGCCGAAGATAGAAGCCAAGATGAAAGAAATAGTATCGCGTCCGAACGCAGTTCGGCGTGAAATGTGGGAAAAGCAAAAAGCGATTGCGTTGTTCACGTCACGCGGCGAGCCATACAAGGCAGAAATCATTCAAGGCGCGCCAGATGGCGAAGTGTCGCTCTATCGCCAAGGTGAAGGTGATAGCGCGTTCATCGACTTGTGCTTTGGCCCGCATGTGCCGCATTTCAATAAAATCACGGCAGCTTTTGCACTTACGAAAATCTCAGGTGCCTATTGGCGTGGTGATTCGAAAAATAAAATGCTTCAACGCATTTACGGCATTGCATTCGCTAATGACAAAGAACTCAAAGCGCACCTCACCATGCTTGAGGAAGCCGAAAAACGTGATCACCGTAAACTTGGCAAAGAGTTGGATTTATTCCACATTCAAGAAGAAGCGGTGGGCCAAGTCTTCTGGCATGATAAGGGCTGGACGATTTACCGTGAGCTTGAAAATTACATTCGCCGCAAATTGCAACGCAATGGCTATATCGAGGTAAAAACGCCAATTTTAGTAGAGCGCACGCTGTGGGAAATGTCGGGCCACTGGGAAAAATTCAAAGAAAATATGTTCATCAGCGAGTCGGAAGATAAACATCTCGCGATTAAGCCAATGAATTGCCCCTGCCATGTGCAGATTTTTAATGTTGGTTTGAAATCCTATCGCGATTTGCCGATTCGCATGGCCGAGTTTGGTAATTGCCACCGTAATGAGCCATCTGGCGCGTTACACGGCTTGATGCGTGTGCGCGGTTTCGTGCAAGACGACGCACATATTTTCTGCACCGAAGACCAAATCACTGAAGAAACGATTCGCTTTTGCGACCTGCTCAAAGAAGTGTACCGCGATCTTGGCTTTACGGAAGTGCGCGTGAAATTTTCTGATCGCCCTGAAAAGCGTGCAGGCAGTGACGCGACATGGGACAAAGCTGAAGGTGCACTCAAGGATGCAGTCACCGCTGCTGGTCTGGAATATACCTTGAATCCGGGTGAAGGCGCATTTTATGGCCCGAAACTCGAATTCGTATTGCGTGACGCCATTGGTCGTGACTGGCAATGTGGCACGCTGCAAGTTGACTTCGTTCTCCCTGAGCGTTTGAATGCCAATTATATTGGCGAAGATGGCAATAAACATCGCCCTGTGATGCTGCATCGCGCCATTTTAGGTTCGTTTGAACGATTTATTGGCATTTTGATTGAGCAATATGCGGGTAAATTCCCACTCTGGATGACGCCAAACCATGCCGTGGTTTGCCCCATCACCAATGAGTTCGATGCCTATGCAAATGAAGTGACGAACGCCCTGAAAGCCTCAGGCATTCGCGCTCAAAGCGATTTATCGAATAATAAAATTACCTATAAAGTGCGTGAGCACAGCTTGCAAAAAGTGCCGTTCATCCTTGCAGTGGGTGGGCGCGATAGAGACGCAGGCACCGTTGCCATTCGTCGTTTGGGCTCAGAAAGCCAAGAAACACTTGCACTTAGCGACGCAATCGCTACCCTAAGCAAAGAAATTCAGCCACCTGCATAGGGGCTGTTTCGCAACCAAGGAGATGAACTAACTTATGACGCGTTATGAATACTAGACCGCCCGGTAACAGACCTCCAGGCAATAGACCCGCAGGCTCCCGCCCCCCCTTCCGTTCTAACACTGGCCCACGCCCGAATAATTTTTCTGGCCCGCGCCCGCCGCGTCGTGAAAATACGCCGCGTTTTGAAAAAGAACGCGACCCCAATGAACCCAATATTAATCAGTACATCAAAGCGCAATCGATTCGCTTGATTGATGCTGCGGGTGAAATGGTCGGTGTTGTTTCCGTGAAGGAAGGCATTCGCCTCGCGGAGGAAGCAGGCCTAGATTTGGTCGAGATTTCACCAAACGCTGAACCACCTGTATGTAAAATTCTGGATTACGGTAAGTATAAATACCAGCTTCAGAAAAAGCAGCAGGAAGCGAAGAAGAAGCAAAAAGTCATCGAGATTAAAGAAATCAAAGTTCGCCCGAATATCGACAAGCACGACTTGAGCATTAAGCTGCGTCATGCGCGCGAATTTTTGGCGGAAGGTGACAAGGTGAAATTCACCCTGCGCTTTCGTGGCCGCGAAATGGCGCATCAGCATTTGGGTATGCAGCTATTGCTGAGCATCAAGGAAGAGCTGAAAGATGTGGTGAAAGTCGACCAAGAACCATCGAGCGAAGGTAGGCAGATGGTGATGATGGTTTCACCCGCGAAGTAGTTAGCCCAGCTGAATTCCGTTGCGCGAATTGTTTGGAATACTTGCGATTGGACAACGGCTATAGTCTGGCGTTACTTCTTGGTTTGCAGGGATGGTACGTATCTGGCTTAATGGCTTGCCCGTTAAATCATGAAACACTTCTCTAATCTCGCCCTCGCTCATGCTTGGCTCGAAAAGTATTGTTGTCAGCCCATCACCGTTGGACATGCCCCGAATTTGCATTCCCCTAGCACGAAGCTCGTTATGTAAAGCATCCATAACATCTCATGAGATTAGAGATGTAGGACAAGGAAACTGCACATGGGCACTGATCATTCCACTTTCAGAAGGCTGCAGCCTAACTGTGGAATTTCTGATCAAGCTTTCCAAGTATTTATTCATAGGAATTATGATAACAAAAAAGCCTTAACGCTTTATTAAGCCTTCTTTTGCAGCCAACGACTACCAGGCTTTACGGCGGGAACTTTAGCGAGATGTGCCGGCACTTTGTCTGCACTGAAAGTCACCACATCAAGTGTCAGCAGCGAAATGAGCGGGAATGGTAGTTTTTTGGATTCACCGCCTGAGCGGTCAATGAGCGACGCTTCGGCAATCACCTTACCGCCATGCGTTTTGATGCATTCAACCGCCTCGAGTGACGACTTACCCGTGGTCACGACATCTTCCACCAGCAAAATATTAGCACCCTTGGGAATCGCAAAACCACGGCGTAGCGTGAATTCGCCATTTTCGCGCTCACAGAAAATTGTCTCAACACCAAGTTGACGGCCCATTTCATAGCCCACCACAACGCCGCCCATGGCGGGCGCAACGACGAGGTCAATGGTTTTGCCTTTAAGGGCTTGCGTAACTTTCTGTGCGAGCTCATTGCATAATCTGTCAGCACGCTTGGGGTTCATCAGCACGCGTGCACATTGCAAATACGTGTCGGAATGCAGGCCAGACGATAAAATAAAATGTCCTTTCAGAATGGCTTCTGCGGCTTCAAATTCACTCAGTATTTCTTGTTCGTTCATAAGACTCTCACATTATCAATCAATCGTGTCGCACCCAAATGGGCAGCTACTAATAAGCGTGCAGGTACACCATACTGCGCCAGTGGCACAAGTGATTCTTCCTCGCGCAATTCGAGGTAATCTACTTTGTGAAACCCTGCGACAAGAAGCCGTTGCTTTGCTTCCTCCAGCACCTCTTTAATCGCATCGCCTTGCGCAATTGCTTTGGCGGATTCCAATAATGTCTTATGAAGTATCGGTGCGATTTTGCGTTCCTCGGCAGTGAGATATTGGTTGCGTGAGGACATGGCCAGCCCGTCCTTTTCACGCACCGTGGGTACGCCGATAATCTCAATCTCCACATTCAAATCCGTGACTAGGCGGCGTATCACGCATAGTTGCTGATAGTCCTTCTCACCAAACAGAGCCACGTCTGGCTTAATTTGGTTAAGCAACTTCATGACGACCGTTGCCACACCATTAAAATGTCCAGGGCGCACTGCGCCACATAGTCCTTCACTAACTTCTGATACGTGAATCAGCGTGGCAAACCCTTCGGGGTACATTTCCTGAACGCTTGGTGCCCAGACGAGGTCTATCCCCTCCTCGGCCAATAACTCAATATCGCGCTCTAACATGCGCGGGTATTTGGCAAAATCTTCCTTGGGGCCAAACTGTGTGGGATTCACAAAAATACTGACAACCACCGCCTGTGCGTGCTTCTTTGCTTCACGAACGAGCTGAAGATGCCCCTGATGTAGTGCGCCCATAGTCGGCACGAGCGCCACTGTCTGACGTTTGACACGCCACGCATGTAACATGGTCTGCAACTGGGCATATGCGTTGATTTGGTCTGGCATTACCCTCACTTCGTAGTTAAAAGCGAGTCATGACGCAAGAAGCGAAAACACTTCTTCCTACCTACCGTGCACGCGTGGAGGCTGGCAAGCTCTCGCCTGATGAGGCGCAGCTCGCTGCAGCCAAGGTGCTCGAGGCACTCTATCAGCGCTTAACCAGCCTTCCCACCGTATCTAAGCGACGCTTATTGCCTTTTGCTAAAACAGCGCAGTTTCTAAGCGGCGGGCTTTATTTATGGGGGGATGTAGGTAGAGGAAAATCCATGCTCATGGATATGTTTGTAGAGCGCATCAAAGATAAGCTGCCCACGTACCGCGTGCATTTTCATGCCTTCATGCAGGAAGTACATAAACGCTTGCATGATTTGCGCACTATCAGCGTTGAAGAAGATTTGATGACTACTCTCATACGAGAAATTGCCCATAGCACGCATGTGCTATGTTTGGATGAATTTCAGGTGAGCGATGTGACAGATGCGATGATTTTATCGCGCTTATTCGGCGGATTGATGGATGCAGGCGTGACCGTCGTATTTACGTCCAATCGTCACCCCCGCGATTTGTATCAAGGCGGGTTACAACGCGACCAATTCTTGAAATTTGTCGATATTATTGAAAAACGCCTAACGATTCATGAAATAAAAAGCGCGACGGATTATCGCCTCAAGCAGCTTAAATCGATACGCGCCACCTATGTATTCCCACGCGACAGTGAAGCGGATGATTTCTTACTAGAAAGCTGGAATGTGCTGACGAAACATGCCCCATCTTCCGAGCTTGAATTGCACATTCAAGGCCGTAAATTACTGATTGAAAAATACCATCAAGGTATTGCGTGGCTAACGTTTGGTGAATTATGCGTGCGCCCGCTCGGCCCGAATGATTATCTGGTGTTGGCAAAACAAATTAAAACGTTGATACTACAAGGCATCCCTGCGCTTACGCCAGAAAACCGCAATGAGGCCAAGCGTTTTGTGACGTTGATTGATACGCTCTATGACCATCGTGTGAAATTAATTGCGACTGCCGCCACGGCGCCCGACGATATTTACCCCAAGGGCGACGGGGACTTCGAATTTCATCGCACGGCCTCGCGCCTGCATGAAATGCAGTCCGAATCCTACCTTGCTCAGCCGCATATTGCTTGAAAAGAGAGGGGCTAGGGGCTAGGGACTAGGGCTATGGAAATCACTCCACTCACTGTCTTATTGGCAGCGCCGCGCGGATTTTGCGCAGGTGTTGATCGTGCCATTGAAATTGTCGAAAAAGCACTCGCGCTTTATGGTGCGCCTATTTATGTGCGCCACGAAATCGTGCATAATAAATGGGTAGTGGAAGATTTGCGCGCCAAAGGTGTCGTGTTCGTCAAAGAAGTCGATGAAATCCCCGAAGGCGGCATCACCGTATTTTCTGCCCATGGCATTTCTGAAAAAGTCGAAACCAGCGCCAAATTGCGCGATTTGCCCGTGATTGACGCTACCTGCCCGCTGGTAACGAAAGTGCATAACCAAGCCATTCGTTATGAGCGCGAGGGATTTGAAATCATCTTAATTGGCCATCAAGGCCACCCTGAAGTGGAGGGTACGAGCGGGCGTGTGAAGAATGTATATCTCGTTGAGAATGAGGCAGACGTAGCCGCGCTGACCGTTCAAACGCCTGAGAAACTCGCTTATGTCACACAAACCACTTTGAGTGTGGACGACACAAAAACAATTATTGCCGCGCTTAAAGCCAAGTTTCCTGCGATTCAGGGGCCAGAGACCAAAGATATTTGTTACGCCACGCAAAACCGCCAGCAAGCCGTGAAAGAAATGGCTAAGCAGGTGGAGCTTCTCCTTGTTGTTGGCTCGCGCAATTCCTCGAATTCGAATCGTTTGCGCGATTTGGGTGAAGAGTCCGGCATCCCCGCTTATTTGATTGATGATGCCACTGATATTAAGCCCGAGTGGCTCGCAGGCATTGCGCGCGTAGGTTTATCAGCGGGTGCCTCTGCGCCTGAATTGCTTGTGGAGCGCGTGATTACGTTTCTAGAAACGCTGCGGGTTGTAAGGGTTGAACCCTTTGAAGTGGTGAAGGAAAATGTCTATTTTAACCTGCCCAAAGAAGTCCGCTCCCAGCCTTTTACGGATAGGCTAAAAACTGCCTAATTTTCACCGAACCTTCATATTTCGTTTATTTTTGACCTCTATGATGGCGACATGTCGAAAAGACCGCGCAAAGATCATACAGAGACCCTTAGAAAGCGTGAGCGCTTAGAAGTGATTGTTGATAGTTGCTGTGCGGGAGAAAAAGTTCTTCACGGCGTTGATATTTTATTGGATCAGATTGAAGTCAAAACTAAAAAACCGTTACATATATTTAAAAATTATCAACTTGTTATACCGATACAAATCAGCACTGAGACACGCAGATTACTATTTCCTGAAATTTTTGATGCTGAAATGCGTTACCGCGCAACTAGCGGCGAAAGAATGGGCGGGCTGGAAGCGTTGGTTCAAAAATATTCGATTGGCGATGAACATATTGAAGAGCCAAAAGACAGACGCGTTCGCGCTGTTGAGAATGAAATTTCACGCGCCTATAAACTTTTTTATCTCAATATGGCGCACGGGCTACTTCGGGAGGATAAAGGAGTATCCGAAAGAGTTGCAGAATCTGCTGCAGCTTTGATGCAGCGCTATGGTTTTGATTCTAAAAAGAACGCACATAAAGATTTAGTGACTGCCAAGGATGTACGCAAAGTCTGTCATGAAGCGGGTAAAAAGTTTAATCAGTACCTGAGAGAATTTGCCCACATAGAACGTGAGATTGTTGAAACCCATGAATCCCTTATCGAAGCTCACTGCGAATCTGTTGGTATACCAAGAGAAATGCTCGTTAAAAGCGCTGTTAAAGCCTATGACGAAGCACTGGAAGCAAAGCTTGAGACTGCTCGAATGCAAGCCATGGCGGATTGCGCAAAAGAGTTATTTGATAGTGATGATTTTGGCGATAAAGAGCGCTGCATTGTACAAGCACTCTATAATAACGACGTGCTAAGAGATGTGCCTGTTGATCCAACCTTTAAATCATTTTCGGGGAATTTGGGCGAGCGCGCCATTGATAGATTCTTGATGGAAAAGCGCTCTAAACCTAAAGAAAACCGCGTCACATTAGTTGTTACGCGCGATAAGGGCGCACTTAACAGTATTGAGCAAATTCGTAACGGAGACCCACGACATACTATTATTTGTCTTAACCCGTACGGCTTAGCACTGGCGCTTAAGGAGCGTGGCTTGATTGATGACTTGCACGAGGTAGCCGATGCAGACGCCATTACTTATGCCGAAACTTCGCCACGCAAAAGACCTGTCGGTAAGGCTCCCAATCTAAATTCACCTGCCAATCAACAAAAATGGGCGACGCGCTTAAATGAAGTATTAGAATATGGTGACTATGCAGAACATGGACAAGAAATCAGTGACCATCGCAGTCGTAAAAATGGCGGGCGGCAATAACCGCCATCTTTACGCGTTTATAACGCATTTCGCTTAAAACCCGCACGCATCTTTACATCATAAGAACCATGTTCTCCTTGCAGAATTCGCTGCATCTACCAACACAGGAGAAGACTATATGTCATACCACCATTTGATTTCCGCATCATCGCTCGACGGCAATGATGTGAAGAATGCCCAAGGCGAAAAGCTCGGCCATGTACGCGACATTATGATTGATAGCTCGAATCACAGCATTGCCTATTATGTGCTGTCGTTCGGCGGCGTTTTAGGTATGGGCGACAAGTTGTTTGCCATTCCACCAGAAGCGATGACGCTGAATCAAAAAGAGAAGCAATTTACCTTGAACATCGCCAAAGATCGCCTCAAAGCGACGGATGGCTTTGACAAGGATCATTGGCCAGATTTCGCCAATCCTAGCTTCCGCAGCAATCTGTATAAATATTACGGATACGCTGACCGTTTCGCTGCATAAGTGATTTTCGTGAAAGAGCCCCTCATGCCGATGAGGGGCTTTTTTAATGGTGGGCGGTAGAGAACATGCTCGGCGCTTCGCGCCTCCTCGCCAACGCTAAGCTCATTCTTCGCTAAGCTTATGGTCGAATCTCGAGATTCTCGTAATTTTGAAATGGTGGGCGGTAGAGAACT
>JBMOEL010000044.1:0-13377 GCA_049314715.1 Rickettsiales bacterium | reverse complement strand
CCTCTGGATGCGCGCGAGGACTGGAAAAAAGCGCTGTCCATTGACCCCACCAACATTCCTGCTCAAATGAACCTTGCAGCACTGTACTTTCAAAACCGCAATATTGCATTGGCTGGAACGGGGTTCGAGCGCGTGATTGCGCTTCAGCCACAAAATCTGGATGCACAAGTAGGCCGCGCCCTTGTCACAAGTGCTTCGGGAAATCCTGAAGAAGCCCGCCGGTCCTTGCAAACCGTGCTTACTGAAAGCCCCAAAAATCCGTTGCTGTTGGCCAACTTGGGTTAAAGCATGTGGTGATTACCTCGGTGGATAGGGACGATTTGGAAGATGGCGGGGCAAATCATTTCGCCCAATGTATTGAATATATTCGCACCACGGCGCCTGAAACGACCATTGAGATTCTCACGCCCGATTTCCGCCGTAAAGACGGCAACCTTGAAATCGTGGTGAAGGCGCGGCCGGATGTATTCAACCACAATATCGAAACGGTGCCGAGGCTTTATCAAAAAATCCGCCCGGGTGCGCGCTACTTCCATTCGCTGAATTTGCTCAAGAAGGTGAAAGAGCAAGACCCGAGCATTTTCACCAAATCGGGCATTATGGTCGGCCTTGGCGAAACGAAGGAAGAAGTGCTGCAGGTGATGGATGATTTTAGGTCCGCAGACATCGACTTCATTACCATTGGCCAATATCTACAACCCACGCCAAACCATGCACCGGTTGATAGATACGTCACGCCAGACGAGTTCAAATATTATGAGCGCGTGGCGTGGACGAAAGGGTTTCTGATGGTGTCGGCAACACCCCTCACCCGCTCTAGCTATCATGCGGATGCGGATTTTGCCCGCATGCGCGACGAACGCAACAAGCGCCTAAAACCCAACGCGGCGAATGATAATTCGTAATGCCCTCTCACTCCGAAACGCGACCATCACCCTACTCGCCTGAGCAACTCATGGCGATGGTGCTTGACGTTGAAAAATACCCCGAGTTTTTGCCGTGGTGCCGCGCCGCACGAATTTTAGAGCGCCATGCGGACTATTTTTTAGGTGAGTTGGTGATTAGCTTTAATCACCTGAGCGAGCGCTACACATCAAAAGTCACGGCGCTGGAAAATGAGATTAAGGTGGAGCTAGTGAAGGGCCCCTTCAAGCACCTGACCAACCATTGGCGTTTTGAGCCAACCGCGACGGGCACCAACATCCACTTTCATCTCGATTTTGAATTTAAGTCCAAACTGCTGGATAAGTTGATGGGCGGGCTATTCACCCGCGCGACCGAGAAAATGACCATGGCCTTCATGACCCGCGCTGACGCGCTATACGGCACTAAGCCGTAATCACACCGCGTTTTTTAAGTACGCGAATCGCAATCACCGCGACCACGCAGAATGCAATGCCGCCCATGAGGGCAACGGCATAGGTGTTCTGGGTGTAGGTCATTTGTTCAAGCAGCTTAATCGCAAGTAGTGCAATTAGCGCGTTGGTAATGGTGGTGTAGTCTTTCACGATTACGCGCATGGTGTTGAATTCCATGCCTTGTGTGGCAGCCGAAAGCCGCGACCATTTCATGCGCCAGCGTGGCACATCGGCACAGTATGCTTCAAATGCCGCACCGAATTTCTCGCGCAGGAAATATTCTTCGGCCGCGACGATGGCGGTATACACAAACAAGAAGAACAGCGAGCCGAGCAGAATCACCAACGGTGCGCCGTGCATAAGCAGCACGCCTGCGTAAATCAGGAAGTTGCCAACATAAAGCGGGTTGCGGCACACGGCGAAAAATCCGTCCGTCACCAAATCCTCGGCATAGACTTTTTTATTCATGCCGCCGCGCTTGATATATTTATAGCCAATCACTGCCGCACGCAGCCCAAGCCCCGAAAGTACAATCAGCAGCGCCACGATGTCTTTTACATAAAGCAGCGTGCGTGATCCCATATATTCATGCACGGGCGATTGCGTGACAAAAAGCGCGATAAGCGTGCATGGGAATAGCAGGTTGCGGAACTTGAAAAAGAAATCACCGATTTTGATGAGCGTGCTTTTTGGGGGCATATACAAGGTCCTACTTAATGGCGATCATGGCGCAGAAATTATACCAACGGAAAAACACTTCCACTTGGCGGAAGCCCATGCCTTTTAGCAGGGCAAAATTCTCGTCCATACGGTATGGAATCAGCACGTTTTCGAGTGCTTCGCGCTTATTGGAGATTTCCATTTCCGAATAGCCGTTGCGCTTTTTATATTCATAATAGTGCTGAATGAACAGGCGATTAAATACCGTATCTTCGCTCGTCACTTTTTCGACAAGCAATAGTGCGCCACCATCATTCAACCCGTCATAAAGCTGCTGCACGAGCAGTTCGCGATTGAGTGGACGCACGAATTGCAGCGTTAGAATCATGCTGATGACAGAGGCGTTTTTGATGCTCACACCGCGATTCAGATCAGCGAATTCGAGCGCATATTGGTGGGTAAGCTTTGCTTCTTTCAATTTATCGTCGGCTTTTTTCAGCATCTCTTGCGAGTTATCTAGGCCAATCAAGGTTACGTCCGGCGCTTTGATGGTTTTATCAAAGGCGATGATGGATGTACCCGTCGAGCAGCCGATATCATAAACGTTTGATCCTTCGGTTGCGAAGTCGCCCGTAAGCTCGGCGCACATGCGGTGAATTTCGTCGTAATACGGTACGGAGCGGCTGACCATATCGTCGAATACGGTGGCGACGGTTTTGTCGAAACGGAAGTCGCTGACGGGTTTGCCTTCAAATTCGAATACTTTGTCTTTTGCGGTGCTCATAGTGACCTGCTTGTAAGAATTAGCTGGCTGACCGTTTAGCAGTTTTAACCGAACTGTAAACAATCATAGCTAAAAGTATGGCGAATAGAACTAATGAAGAGCCCGCTGTGCCCAAATCCAAGCCACCTTTTTCAACGGGCTTAGTGAGCAAGTCACCAAAGGTTGCGCCAAATGGGCGCGTGAGCACGAATGCCGCCCAGAACAGCGCAATACGCGATAGGTTGGTGTAGTAATACGCAGCTAGTATGCCGCCTAAGATTGACGAAATCAGCAATGCGCCGCCTATAAATCCTAGGCCCGAATCATCCGCCAAATAGTCACCCAATGCAGTGCCCAGCGTGTTGGAGAATAATATCGCAATCCAATAGAGAATTTCGACGCGACGCGTTGTGACGTGCTGCACGGAGATAGAGCCTTCGCGGTAGCGCCACAATAAGAGTGTGCTTACCAGTAATGTTACCAGTATTGCGCTGCCGTTGGCATAGCCTAGCCCCAATGTTCTATCCATATAATCGGACATGGTAGTGCCCGCAGTGCTGGTGGATAGAATCACCGTCCAATACAAAAACGGGTGGTATTTTGTGCTGCATAGCTGAATGATGAGTGTCACCAAAAATATGCTTATGAGTATCAACGAGCTGAGGCCGTAGCCGACATTCAATGTCATGGAAAGCAGGTCGCCCGCGGTTTCGCCCAGCGTGGTGGCCGCGATTTTCATAATCCAAAAACCAGCGGTGATTGCGGGGAGTTTGTTCATGGCCATGCCTATGTGTTGTGGCCGAGTGGTAGTCTTGCGCTTTACAAATAGCAAGGCTTGCCTTATTCCCGCATTGCCTGTGAGTAAGGGTGGCCGAGTGCCAGCCATCCGGCGCTTGAGAATAGATAAGCCACGAGGCTCATGCAGCGTGGAATAGTGAGGAAGGGTGGCCGAGTGGTTTAAGGCGCACGCCTGGAAAGTGTGTATACGGCAACGTATCGTGAGTTCGAATCTCATCCCTTCCTCCATCTCCAAGCACCCCGTGGGGCGCTTGGAGATGGATTAAGGGATGCTTGTATTTGAACTTACCAGTTCGACTCGACGCTTAGCGAACGAAGTGAGCTTAGCAAGAGCGCGCAGGCGAAGCCGAGCACATCTCATCCCTTGTTTCCGCCTTAAAAATGGCAAAAGTTGCAAAGGTAAATCATCGAGTTAAGCATTTCTTGTAATCCTGCTGGAATATGAGTAACTTACGATGAGATTTTGGTGATTTCAAGCGTAGCTTAATTCTCTTGCACAGGTTTTTCTCTACCGAGGCTGTGCACCCCTGACGGAATAGTTGCACAGCTATCTCCAGAGAAAAGTTTGAGGTTAGTTTATGATGTACAAAATACAGGTCGCATTTATAGCGTTATTAATTCTATCTGGCTGTGACCTAGGTGGAACATATACGTTATACCGCAACAGCACTACTGACGAAAACATGCGTATCCATGTTGCAACATTTGATGCCGCAGAAGGTAATGATTACAATTCTGGCAATTGTGACATAGCAAAAAATCTCTGTGCCTCGCAGGATGGAGTTAAGGTGAGGTACTGGTGTGAAAAAGGCAGCTATAAAAAATAGTGTATTCAAGTATTTTAGCCAGAAACCGAATTTGGATAACTTCTTGAAGAATGGCGAGGTGTTTTTTAACACGCTGTCATATTTCTTATCATGTGAAGACCCAATCAGAAGAGATGAGATAGAAGATTCAAATGTTTTTAAGCCCGTTAATGGCTTGCAGATTACGCTAACAGACAGCCAGCAACAGTTAGTGGATCATAGAGGTTGGATATCAAAAATACCCAATGCACATCGCGTTTTCGTATTCTGTACCAGCCTAGAACTGAGTGAAAAATTATCCCAAAAGTTTGGCTCAGTTGGTTGTGTTGAAATATTCGATATAGAAGAATTTAATAGGCGTCTAAAAAAACGCATCAGGAACCCTGCCCATAACATCAAAAATCAGGAGTTCCTCTCAGGCAAAGTAGACTATTATAATCTCGTACTGGAATCAGGTCCTCGGCACGCCTGTCCTGATCAAATCATAATGTCTAAAATAGAACGTTTTTCAGACGAAAAAGAATACAGAATTGCATTCGCTAAAGACGCAAATGCGTTTGCTGTAAACAACGTTAATTACTATTTGGCAAACAGTCCCATCCCAAGCACCAAGGTTGGAACACCCAAAAAATTGATCTTGGGTGACTTAACTGATATTGCAAGAGTCGTAATGTGAAGTTTGTTCCAACTTCTTCTGGCTACTTCAGGCTTCCGCGAGAGAAACTTCAAGAGTCTGGCGCACAGCACACCCCCATTTATCCCCATAAATCCCTATAAAACTTATCAACCACATGCTTTTCGTGCTTGAAATCCCATAAAAATAGGCGTTAAACAGTTGCACGAGGCCAATCGGCCGAGAGAGGATGCGTAACTAGTAACAGATTGCGCAATCACTAACGCAACTAACTTAGGAGACTTTCACATGGCTAAGAAAAAAGCAAAATCAGCACCAAAAGCAGCAGCACCAATTCGTCCGGTAAAAAACCGCCTCACGAAATCGGCACTGCAAAGCTTGATTGCTGAGCGCACTGGCTTGACCCGCAAACAAGTGGGTGAAGTGTTGGGCGAACTCGAAGGCGCAATGCTCGGTTCCGTTCATCCAAATGGCGTGGGCGAATTCATGTTCCCTGGCCTGTTCAAAGTAGCTCTGCGTAAAGTTCCTGCACGTAAAGCAGGCACGCTGATTCGCAACCCTGCTACGGGTGAAATGATGAAAGCTGCTGCAAAGCCAGCTTCGGTTCGCGTGAAAATCCGCGCACTGGCGAAGTTGAAAACCGCTGCTAGCAAGTAGTTCGTTTTTTACGTGTGTAAAAATACACCGGCAGTGCAAACTGCCGGTGTTGTTTTTTGGGGAGAGTTTATGACTGAAATTAAACGTATCGATGCGGGCGCGCGGATGAGTGAAGTGGTGGTGCACGCAGGCAAAGCTTATTTATGCGGTGTGGTTGCGGACAGCACGGTTGGTAAATCCGTCTATGAGCAGACCAAAGATATTTTATCGCAGATTGATGAGATGCTCGCCAAAGCAGGAACCGATAAAACGCGTATGCTGAAGGTGAATATCTGGCTCACCAATATTGCAACGTTTGATGAAATGAATAAAGCTTGGGACGCATGGGTCGTTGCAGGCAAAACCCCTGCCCGCGCCACGGTGGAAGCCAAACTTGCGGGCAAAGGCTATGATGTGGAAATCATGGTAGAAGCGGCGGTGTAGTCGCTCTTTCTTCCGCTTGTAGGCGTTCCGCAAAGTGGCGATGACCGCCCATTTCTTCTTGTTTCTTCGCCACCTTATCAACGGTTTCATGATCAATGCCAATCGTGCTGCCGATGACTTTGGTAACGGGCGCAATGATGTGTTTACTATTCCACTGATCCCATTGATGGGCGAGATCAGGCGCGACTGCCCTGCCCGTCAACAACATGCCGTTACTGACAATCGCACCGAAAGTCTTAGCTGTTGTGATGGCGGCTAGACCATGTGAATGATGCGGGTCTTTAAATACATAGCGCTGCAACACAATGTTAGTTGGCCACGCGAATGCATTCCACATGACTGCTTGTGGCAAATGACTCATTTCATATTCATAGAGCTCATGTGCTTTTGCTTTTTGTTGTTCAGATCCTTCGAAAAACCCATTGCGCTGCGCCCATTTGATGGAGGCTTTTTCTGCGCCTTCGCGAAACGTTTTGCCTGCGATTGGTTCAATCCATTTACGAATATCCTCCATAAATTCTGGGAATATGCGCTGTACGGCAATGGTTAATGGAATGGCACCCACATCCCCATAAATTTCTGCCTGTAAATAATGCCCTACGTTTTTCCAAAACCCCGGAGGTTTGATTTTCGTTTTCGGTTTTTGCTCAGGCTCGTGATGGTCATCATGATGATGTGGATGGTCATGACCTTCCATTAAATTTTTTATCCATTGCAGCCATGAGGGGAAGTGATTGACGACGCCCGCATAGATATAAGGCTGAATACCTAGGTCCGTTACTCCGCACGAAATGGCGTGATTGATGGTATAGGCGATGTCTTCTGCTTTTTGCAGTTGTGTTTTTTGGCGCTCGTCTTCGCGTTCCTGCGCTGCTGTTTTGTTCTTTGTATCGCTCATTGTTTCCCATAGACACGCCTACGCCAATTGAGAGTGATTCTCAATAACGAATTACGAATAACTCGCAATCTACAAAATGCTTTGAGAAATAGTGTGAAGATTCTGTGACAATATGGGATTACGATTGAGTAAAATGAACGCCCGTGGCACCCTCTTAAGAGGTTGTTATGAAATTTTCGACATTAGAACGAATACGCGATAAGCAACATTTGGATGATAGTGAGATTATTCATTTATTGCCCTATCATCGCTATTTTGCTCGTGTAGGTGATACAGACACCATATTACGAATGATTGAAGCTGCTGAGGACTCAACAGAGAAGCAGCTAATTCTTCAAAACAGTATCATCGAAGCATCAAAATATGGACAATTAGAATTAATCAAAACAATTTTGGACAATGCTACGAGCTTTCATGCATCAGTGAAAAAGTTGATTCGTCATAACGATTTTACGCCTGTTCGTTTCGCAATATGGAAGGGACACGAAGAAGTAACTGATTATTTAATAGATGCTTTTAACAAGGCTGTACGTGATGTCGTAGGCGATGATACAAATTCACTCAAAGAAAGACTTAGAGATACAAATTTAAAATGGGCATCACATAAAGCAAATCTTGAAGAAGAGTATGTACCACTTGACCTAAAACTTGCTTTCGCCGACCCAAATCAACCCAACCAATTACCACCTGCTCTTGAAGATTATTCGACATATGGATTCGATGCGGCGCGCTACAATGAACTACTAGATTTATGTATGTTACGTTGCGAACTTAAAGGCTACCATGATGGCGCAGAAAAGAGAGCGTATAATGCGTCTGTGTTATTTGGCAGTGTGGAAACTATAGACAGGTATTTAGAGGCTACTGATTATGGCAAACCATCGCACACCTATTTAGATTTTGATTTACCTAAGGGCGAGGTTATATGGAATATTGAGGCCTGGCGCGAATTGACGATTGCACATGGTTACCGAATTTACCCCTATCTTAGGTATGCCGATAAAATCGAAGCAAAGCATGCAGAAATATTTTCAGATGTTGCACTTGAAGACCTCAGTGCTGAACAAATCGAGCAGTTAGCCTGTCACGCGCTTTATGTAGGTGCCGAACAAAATATCGAAGCTGCAAAAGTTGCAGCGCATCTCAACCTCACACAAGAACAATTTGATGAAACCGTAAGGCTGCTTAAGAAAGCATGCCCTAAAGAGGCAGATAGCACTCCCGATATTCATATTGATGGCGCAGATATTGGTAAACCTGGATTTACGATGGAAAAAGTTCCTAAAGATAGCGCAATTAATCTATGGGTCGGGGGATATAAAAAAATAAAAAACTGCTGCAAAATTGGTGCCGTAGGTAATGATGAAAATACCGATGGCAAGGAGCTAGCGATTGCCCAATCTCATTGGACGGATTTATCACTTTATGTTGTTCGAAACGCAAAAGGTAATATTTGCGCCAAGCTTTCAGGTTGGGTGAAAGACGATCGATTTGTCTTTAATTCATGGCAATCGCATGGCGATAAATATCAACATTTGATGCTGCCTTTCATAACTCAAGCAGCCATACAAATTATAGAAGAGAATCCTAGTATCAAAGCCGTCAATATCGGAAAAACCAAAAGTGCCAAGACAGATGTTGATGCTGGCAATATTAAGCATTCTGTGGCAGAAAGTGGCGGCTGGATTCCCACTGAAGCTATTTTTATTGATGATAGCGATATACCCAACAGTGTGTTGCAAGACGCTGATTGTAAGGTACAAATGGAAATTACTAGCCGTGAAAGACTCGATGAGACCAAAAGTAAGCTTGAATCTATTGTAGAAAATCTTACTAGAAGTACTTCATCCCAGTCATCTAGTAGAAACTGGTTCTAGTATCCACGCCTACCAAGAGGGATTTTATGCTTCATATTCGCCAAGCGGTTCGCGAGGATACACCGCTTATCCTCGATTTCATTCGCCAACTTGCGGAATATGAAAAGCTATCGCATGAAGTAATTGCCGCAGAGCAAACACTCAGCGCTTCTTTGTTTGCAGAAAATCCCAAAGGTTTTTGTGTGATTGCGGAATGGAATGGCGAACCCGTCGCGTTTGCGTTGTATTTTTATAATTTCTCAACATTCTTGGGCAAAACGGGCATTTACCTTGAGGATTTATTCGTAAAGCCTGACATGCGCGGGAAGAATATTGGCAAGTCGTTACTGAAGCACCTCGCGCAGAAGGCTAAAGCCGAAGGCTGCGGGCGATTTGAATGGGCAGTGCTGGATTGGAATACACCCTCAATTGAGTTTTATAAATCACTCGGCGCAGTTGCGATGGATGAATGGACCGTGTATCGCGTTACGGGAGATGCTCTCGACACACTCGCAAATAGTTAAGGTAATATGACCCAGTATTTTACACACTCTACGAAGCGCACGATACCTATCGTGACGCTTACGGTTTTGCAATTCCAGCCTTGGCTAAAGCGCCAACACGCCACCGTACAAGCATGGGTGAAAGCAACGCTTACCACGCCAAAAGTGGACACTGCTCTGCTCGTTCCTGATGCAAAAGGCAATGTTTCGCAGGTGATTGCGATTACCGCCGACATACCCACCATTTGGTCACTGGCGCATTTACCCGCCATGCTTCCTGCTGGCACATACCAACTTGATACATCATGGAACAAACAGCAGATCACGGATGCTGCGTTGGGGTTTGCACTCGCCCAATATCAATTCACCACTTACCGTAAAGCAGAACGCAAGGAGCTGACCTTGGCGTTACCAAAAACAATTGATAGTGACGCGATTCAGCAGCGTGCCGATGCTATCGGCTTGGCGCGCGACCTCATCAATACACCGACGAATGATATGCTTCCCTCGCATTTAGCGGCAGCAGCTAAGAAGCTTGCTAAAGAGATCGACGCGAAATTTAGTGTAATTGTGGGTGATGATTTACTTAAGAAAAATTACCCAGCGATTCATGCGGTTGGCCGTGCCTCCACCGACGCACCGCGTTTGATTGACATCACATGTGGCAACCCCAAACACCCTAAACTAACGCTTGTTGGCAAGGGCGTGTGCTTTGATACGGGTGGGTTGGACATTAAACCCTATGCCTCAATGAAGCTCATGAAAAAAGATATGGGTGGCGCGGCGCTGATGTTAGCATTAGCGAAAGTAATCGTTGCTGAGAATTTACCCGTGCGCCTGCGCGTATTGATTCCTGCGGTGGAAAATAGCATTGCGGGTAATGCATTCCGTCCACAAGATATTATCCAAACCCGCAAAGGCCTGAGCATGGAGATTGGCTCAACGGATGCAGAGGGTCGTGTCATTTTGTGCGACGCGCTCACCGAGGCGGATAGCGAAAATCCCGATTTGATTATTGATGCAGCAACCCTCACGGGTGCGGCGCGCACGGCGCTGGGTGCGGAGCTCCCTGCCCTTTATTCGAACGACGATAAGCTTGCACAAGAGCTCATGAACATTTCACTGAAAGAAACTGACCCCATGTGGCATATGCCGCTGTGGGCGGGCTATGATAAGTATGTGAATAGCCCAATTGCGGATATTACGAATACCCCCAATTATGGCTTTGCGGGCTCCATTACCGCCGCGTTGTTTTTGAACCGCTTTGTGAGTAAACAAACACCTTGGATTCACCTTGATACCTATGCGTGGAATGCCGAATCACAGGCGGGACGGCCAGCCGGTGGCGAAGCGCTTGGAATACGAGCACTTTTAGCATTTCTAAAGGTACGCTACCAGTAGCAACCTTCACATAATCTTCATATTACGGTTATTGCACGCATGGTAGACTCTAAAAGACTACCAAAAGGTGTGTGATAACTAATGGTCGAAAAAACGTACAATGACGGGCTGGTGAAGAAGGGGGATATTTCCACCTACGTTCACGCGTCTGACGCATGGCTAGAGAAGCGCAAAAAACAACTGCGCGGCTTCGTGAATGATCCTGAACTTACGCCTAACGAAATTGTGGATTCAGTTGCACTTCCTGTTACTGTTGCTGGTATTGGTGTTGGTTGGTCTGCGTGGCAGGTTGTTGAAAAAGGCATCGAATTTATCGGAGAACGCCTAGAAAGTTCAAATTTTCATTGGGCAAAAAAATATCTTAAATACAAAAATGGTACAGTCTCCTATCTTCCCAAACACACCGCCCGTAATTATCAAGACACCTTAAGTGGGATGGCGCATAGAATTGCCAGTTTCTTGATTAATCCAGACAATCAAACATTTGCTGGTGGGATGGATCTTCTAGACGATATGATTGAGGAGCCACAGCGCATTGGTCACACAGGAGCTATTGATGAACTCACCGCTCTTAAAAAAGAATTAGAAGCATATCGGGTAAAAACAATAAATAATCCTCGTAATCCTCAGCATTTCGAGCATGTGCAAACTCGCATTTTAGAAACCCTCGAGAAAATACAAGCAAAATCGCCGCAATATCATGTCAGCCAGTATCACACTATATGGAAGCAAATAAAGGTTAATTTTGGTTATCTAAATGATAAAATGAAGGCTTATCCAGCACTACCAATTGTGAATCCCGTAGAAAGAGTTGCAACGAAGTCGTTTAATCAAACGTGGGATGGTATTAGGAAATTAGCACAACATGATAACGACAATATTATAAAACAATGGCGAAACCCAATTACTGCAGTCGCGGTATTAGGTGCTGGACTTATCATTGGCATTCGCTCTTACACGGGGGCACGTAAACAGCAGTTATTGGAATGGGAAACGGAAGCAAGTTTCATCGAGCGCATTCAAGACGAACGCTCGAAAGTTAGCGTTGCGGATATTCCGGCAAAAGATGCACCCGCCAAAAGTCACAAAGATCGCGTTTCTGAACGTCGTCATGCCGTTGCGCAGGGTGAGCATACCCACGCGCTTTAACATTTCGCTAGCTTCTTTTTAAATTCTCATTAGATTCATTCCATCACCGAAATGAGGAATGTATGTCTGTAAGCAACACTCAAGAAGCATTGAAATTATGGCATCGGATTGTCACGCGCTCTTTACGCGAATTGCCGTATGATTTGTCACAACGTCAAACGGCAGTGCTGCTTACGGTGTATATGGTTCCCGCACCGCACACGATTCGTAATCTGGCCGAGCGCTTGAATATTTCAAAGCCCGCCGTGTGCCGTGCGCTGGATGCACTATCCACGCTGGATTTAATTCGCCGCAAGAAGGACGAGGAAGACCGTCGCAATGTATTCATTCAGCGCACCGTGAATGGGTCAGTATTCTTGCGTGATTTTGCTGATTTGATGGTTCAGGAAAGCAAATCACCTAGCGCGGATACAATGCCACTATTCTCTACTATGGCGGCATAATAGGTAATTTTTTCCTATATTGATGATATTTCACTTGATTCCTATCGAAAATTGTGGCTAAATGGCTTACATAACGGGCAATTCTTGCCTGTTTTCGGGGAGAGCCAGAGACATATGACGGATTACACGTCACAGCATCGGCACCAAACATCTCAGCTCTTTCCCTATTCTATTTTCTTTACGACCAATCTTTTGAGGTAGTGTATGGCAACGATGACGGAATCTTTCAGAGAGCTCGGCCAGATTAAAATCGCGGCACTTTTAGGCTCAGCAGTTATCCTCATCGGCTTCTTTATCTTTATCTCCATGCGCGTCGCAGCACCTATGATGTCGCCCCTTTTTACCAATCTTCCAACAGAAGAAGGTGCCAAAATCGTCGATGAGTTGGATAAGCGCGGCATTCCATACGAGCTTCGCGCTGGGGGTACGCAAGTGATGGTGCCTTCCGACCAAGTCAATAAACTGCGCCTTGTGATGGCGGAGCAAGGTATTCCTTCGCAGGGCTCGGTTATTGGTTACGAAATTTTTGATAAATCTGATGCGATGGGCACATCGAATTTCGTACTTAACATTAATCAATTACGTGCACTTGAAGGTGAATTAGCGCGCACCATCAATGATTTTGAATCGGTGGAGCAAGCGCGCGTTCACCTTGTGATGCCTAAGCGCGAGCTTTTTACGCGCGATACGGTGGACCCCACCGCTTCCGTTGCATTAAAACTTCGCTCATCGGGCGGGCTTACTAAAAATGAAATTTCAGCGATTCGCCATTTAGTGGCTACTGCCGTTCCGGGTCTTAAGCCACAACGTATTACCATTGTTGATAGTCGTGGCGGATTATTGGCAAAAGGTGTCGATGAGAAAGACGACGCCAATGTATTGACCGAAGAAGCGGAAGATTTCCGTGTAGCGTATGAAAAGCGCCTCGGCACTACGGTGGAGCAGTTGCTTGAGCAATCGATTGGCGTTGGCAAAGTGAAGGCCAAAGTGCATGCAGATATCGATTTTGATCGCACTGTTCGCAATAT
>JBMOEL010000043.1:0-13448 GCA_049314715.1 Rickettsiales bacterium | reverse complement strand
GGGCGTGCTGCTGGCGTGGATGGACCGCCTCGCGATGGGCGGCTACCGGAAGCAGTGATTCACCAGCTTTATATAGGGCAAAAGCGCTTCTTTTTCAGGCTGTTGGCCATCATCCGCATCTGCGCGTAATGTTGTATTAATCGGGATTTCGCCTAAGAAATTCGTGCCTTCACTGATAGCAAGCTGCTTGCCGCCACCCTCACCAAAAAGCGCGTGGCGTGTGCCCGCAGGGTCAGTGAAATAACTCATATTTTCAATCACACCCAAAATCGGCACGCCCAATTTACGCATGGCATGGAGCGCCTTGCGCGCATCCATCACCGAGACTTCTTGCGGCGTGGTCACAATCATCGCGCCATCGAGTTTCACATTTTGCGCGAGGCTTAAATTAATATCGCCCGTACCAGGGGGCATATCGACCAATAAGTAATCGAGCGGCACCTCAGCCGTTCCCCAACGTGTTAGGCGCAGCATTTGTACCAGCGCTTTGGTAATCATCGGTGCGCGCAGGATAGCGGCTTGGTCGCCCATGACGAGGCCAATCGACATCGCGCGAATACCGTAAGAGATGGGAGGAATCATTTGCCCATCGACCATTTCGGGGCGCAGCTTGGTATCAAGCTGCAACATGCGCGGAATGGAGGGCCCGTAAATATCGGCATCCAAAATCCCCACGCGCTTACCTTCAAGCGTCAGCGCATGGGCGAGATTGACGGTGGTGGTGGATTTACCAACACCACCCTTGCCCGAAGCAATGGCGATGATACGCCCAACATGGGCAATAGGCGTATGATTAATCGAAGGCGGAATGGGTTTACTTGAACTCATGATAAACTGTGTCTATATGTGTCATCGCACTCGCACAAGAGGAGATGACATGGCGCAAAGTCCATGGGGTAAACGACCAAGTGGAAATGGTGGTGGCATGCGGCCCCCATCAGGCGGCGGACAGCAGCCAAACGTTGATTTGGATGCATTGTTGCGCAAAGCGCAAGAGCGCATGCGTGGTGCATTAGGGCCAGATGGCGGCGCGAGTGAAAAGCGCATCGCAGCCATGATTCTCGCTGCGCTCGGATTTCTTTGGATTATATCAGGCGTATACCGCGTGAACCCCGATGAATTAGGCGTGGTGCTGCGCTTTGGTGAATATCAACGCACCGAAGGGCCGGGTTTGAATTATCACTTACCGTACCCTGTTGAATCGGTACTGATTCCTTCGGTGACGACGGTTAATAAGGTAGAAATTGGCGGTGGTGGTGCGGTGGAGAACCCGACGATTCGCCGTGCATCTTCGGAAATGTCATATTTACCGCAAGACCGCGAAAGTTTGATGCTGACCTCGGATCGTAACATCGTGGATATCGGCTTTGAAGTGCAGTGGAAAATTGACGGCACCAATCCGCAAGATTTTCTATTCAACGTGCGCGACCCTGCAGGCAGCGTAAAAGCAGTAGCAGAAAGCGCGATGCGTGAAGTGATTGGTCGTAACAAACTCGAGGATGTGTTGACCACCGCACAGTCGCAAATTGCGGAAGATACCAAGGCAATCATGCAGCGCATTTTCGACCAATATCAGGCGGGGATTGAAGTGATTGCGGTGAACTTAAGTAAGCCCGACGTGCCCGCCCCCGTGCTTGGCGAATTCCAAGATGTTAAGCGCGCCGAGCAGGACAAAGAGACCGCCGAAAGTGTGGCGGAAGGTTACAGTAATGACATTTTGCCGCGCGCAAAGGGTGAGGCCGTGCAGATGGTACAAGCTGCCGAGGCCTATAAAAATCGCGTGGTTGCCGAAGCGCAAGGTGATGTGGCGCGCTTCAATAAAATCTACGAACAATATGTGAACGCAAAAGATGTCACCCGCAAACGTATGTATCTGGAGACAATGGAAGCAGTGATGAAAGGTATGCCGAAAGTGATTATCGACGAGTCGGCGAAGGGTACGGGTGTGGTGCCGGTCTTGCCGCTGCCTGCCATTACGCAACCCCAACCGAAAGCGAGCGAGTAAGTCATGGAAAAATTACTCATGAAGATTGGTGCGGGCTTAGCGGTGATTGGTGTGTTGCTGTATAGTAGCGTGTTTATCGTGGTGCAGACACAACAAGCGCTGGTATTGCAGTTTGGTGAAATTGTGCGCGAGATTCAAGAACCAGGATTGAAATTCAAAATCCCGTTCGTGCAGAATGTGATTTTCTTCGATAAACGCTTGCTCGATTTTCGTGCACAGCCTGCGGAATTTATCTCGAAGAATCGCGATACGGATGTGGAAGAGCGCGTGGTGATTGACGCATTCGTGCGTTATCGCATTACCGACCCTGTGCTGTTTTATCAGGCGGTGCGTACGGAGGCAAATTTGGCAAGTCGCCTCAACAGCATCGTCGTGTCGAACATGCGAAAAACCTTGGCGAATCACTCGCTCAGCGATTTGCTCTCCAAAGATCGCGCCACGATTATGGAACAGATTCGTGTGCAGGTGAATCGCCAAGCGACACGTGGTGATATGGAAGACCGTGTGGAAGGCTCAGTAGGTGTTGAAACGACGCAGCGCCGCGGTCAAGGCTTTGGTATCGAAATTCTGGATTTGCGCATTGTGCGCGCTGATTTGCCAGCCGATATTTCGCAGGCGACGTATGAACGTATGCGCAAGAACTTTACCAAAGAAGCGCAAAAATTCCGCGCCGAAGGGGAAGAGAGAGCGTTAGAGATTCGTTCAAAAGCAGATCGTGAGAAGATAGAAATCATCGCTAAAGCACAAAAAGAATCGGAGACGATTCGCGGTGAAGGTGATGGTAAGGCGGCAGGCATCACGGCGGCGGCGTTTGGCCGCGATCCCTCTTTCTACGATTTTTATCGCTCCATGCAGGCTTACCGTAATACCCTCACGAAAGAGGACACGACGGTAGTGCTCTCGCCAAACGAAGGCTTCTTGAAGCAGATGAATCAGTAATAACTTACGAATGCTTGCGACCGCAGGGTTTTAGAATGTTGTTCGTATGTAGGTAGGGAGAGTGTCTATGCGCTATTTTATGGTTGCTATCATAATGGGATTTGCATCGCTTGCACAGGCAGCGGTGCCGGAGTCTTTTGCACCTATCGTCGAGCCACGCATGAATGCAGTCGTCAATATCTCGACGACGCAGAAAGTAAAACTCAGCCCTGCACAAGCGATACCGTTCAATTTTGATAATCTGCCTGATGACCCACAATTTGCACCGTTCAAGGACTTTATGGAGCAGTTCAAAAATCAAATGGGACAGCAGCAACCAGAGCGTGACGTGACGTCATTGGGCTCAGGTTTTGTGATTGATGCGAGCGGCTATATCGTCACCAATAATCATGTGGTCGCGCAGGCAGATGAAGTGACCATCACGTTCCATGATGACACCAAGCTAAAAGCAAAAATTATCGGCACGGATGCGAAGACCGATTTGGCGCTACTCAAAGTGGAGGCACCAAAGCCGCTTACCTATGTGAATTTTGGTGATTCCGATGCGCTCAAAGTGGGTGATTGGGTGATTGCGGTCGGTAACCCGTTTGGTCTGGGTGGTTCAGTCTCTGCGGGTATTGTTTCGGCGCGTGGCCGCAATATCAATGCAGGGCCTTTTGATGATTTCATCCAAACCGATGCGGCGATTAATCGTGGTAATTCGGGTGGCCCGCTTTTCGATACGAAGGGTGACGTGGTCGGCATTAATTCGGCCATTTTCTCGCCTACGGGCGGTAGTGTCGGCATTGGCTTTGCCGTGCCTTCCTCAATGGCAAAATCCATTATCGAGCAGCTTCGTAAAAATGGCAGCATCAAGCGTGGTTGGCTGGGTGTTAAAATCCAAGAAGTGACGGACGAAGTCGCCGACTCGATTGGTTTGGATAAGGCACGTGGTGCGCTGGTGCTTGAAGTAAGCCCTGACGGTCCAGCCAAAAATTCCGGCATTCAGGCGGGTGATGTCATCGTGAAATTTAATGGCGAAGAAGTCAGCGCCATGCGCAGTTTGCCACGCATGGTGGCAGAAACTGACATCGGCAAACGTTCGGAAGTTACTGTATGGCGCAAGGGGCATGAACAGCATTACACGGTGAAGCTCGGCCAATTGCCAGAGGATGCAAAGGACGCAAAGCCTCAAGTTACGGGCGATAAAAAACCCAATGCCCGTAAACAGGCCGTCTATGGAATGGCGCTAGCACCTATTAATCGCGAGATTCGCCAGACCTATCGTATTCCAGCACATGTTCAGGGTTTGTTCTTGCTCGATATACAAACCAATAGCGAGGCAGCGGCGCGCGGTTTACAACCGGGTGATGTGCTGGTTGAGGCAAATCAGGAATCGCTCGATAGTATTGCGAAGCTCGAAAGCATTTTCAAAGCAGCGAAAACCGATGGCAGAGGCTATGTGCTGTTGCGTGTGGTGCGTGCTGATAACGCACGATTTGTGACCTTGCCGGTGCGGTAGTCTTTAGCTGCGCTCAAGCGGCGCGCAGCCTTTCGGCCTCAACGGCCGTCGCAGCGGCGGTTTTTTAAGTCGGCGCTACGCAAAGATTTTATTCCCAATCAGAACGCGCGATGCCCTGCACAAAAAGCAGTGCTGATAGATCATTGTAGTTAATGCGCGCTTTTGCTTGCGCCTGCACGGTTGGCTTGGCGTGATAGGCAATGCCTGTGCCCGCCGCAAGCAGCATGGGCAGGTCATTTGCCCCGTCTCCTACTGCTAATGCATCGCCTAAGGCGCAGCCTTTTGCTGCGCAATAATGTTGCAGCAATTCGCGCTTGGTATCTTTGTCCAAAATCGGTTCGTGGACGGTGCCCGTCAGGAGTTCATTTTCGATTTCTAGAATATTGGCGACGTCTATATCAAACCCAATTTGCTGCGCTACGCGTGATGTGAAAAACGTGAACCCGCCCGAGACCAGCACGGTATAAGCACCGCGCGCTTTCATGGTGTGTACCAAGGTTTTTGCGCCGGGCATGAGCGTAATGCGTTCATTCATCACGCGTTCCAAATCTGTGGTTTTGAGGCCTTTGAGCAATGCCACACGTTCGCGCAGTGCGGCTTTAAAATCCAACTCACCATTCATAGCGCGCTCGGTAATGGCGGCCACACGCGCTTTCAAACCAACAACGTCCGCCAATTCGTCGATGCATTCTTGCGATATCATTGTCGAGTCCATATCGCTGATGAGGAGCTTCTTCTTGCGGCCAGCCGTGGGCTGGATCACGATGTCTACACCATCTATTGCAGGCATCTCCGGCACGGAGTCAAAAAAGATATCGCACGCACGCCCGTCCTCTAGCCAAACAATCCGCCCCCCAACGCTAGGCGGGTTGAGTTTGGTGCCTTCTGGCGCTATGAGTGTCATCACATATGACATCGGATATTCTCATTTTAACGGGTACGACCTGCAGCGGAAAATCCGCCCTTGCATTGGAGCTAGCAGCAACACGCCCCTGTGTCATCATCAATGCGGATGCCATGCAGATGTATCGCGAGCTGCGCATTCTCACCGCGCGCCCGACGGCGGAAGAAGAAACGCAGGCCGAGCACGCGCTTTACGGCGTGCTAAACGCGACGACCAATGGCTCGGTGAAGCTATGGTTGGACATTGCATGTCAGGCGATTCGTGCTGCTTGGCAGCAGAATAAACTTCCTGTTCTGGTCGGCGGTACGGGTATGTATCTGAAGGCGCTGATGGAGGGGATTAACGATATCCCTACGATTCCGGACGATGTGCGCGAGGCTGTGCGCAACACCGAGAATGTCTATGAAGCGCTGCAAGCGAAGGACCCCGTGATGGCGGCGCGGCTCAAGCCCGGCGATACGCAGTGTATTTTGCGCGCGCTGGAAGTGATGGAGGCAACAGGTGAAAGCCTTGCCAGCTTCCAAGAAAAACCGACAACACCGCCCCTAGCAGGGGCAGGCTTTCATGTATGCTTTGTTGATAAGCCCCGTGCGGAAATTTACCGTCGTATCGACGCGCGTTTTGTGCAGATGATGGAGCAAGGCGCGCTTGAAGAAGTGCGCACGTTGATGGACATGCAATTGCCAGAATCGCTACCCTTGATGCGCGCGCATGGTGTGCCGGAACTCATACGTTATCTGCAAGGAACCATGACGCGTGAAGAAGCGATTGCGAAGGGCCAGCAGAACACGCGCAATTACGCCAAACGGCAGATTACGTGGCTGCGCAACCAATTCCCATCCGCACAAGCTATTGAAAAATATGAATAGTTAAGCCGCATTTTCACGTAATCTTCACACTATTTTGCAGTGCACGATGGTAGATTAATCGTATGTTAGATCGTGCCAATCATCCAGATACCAACGTCTTACTCAGCTCTTTTGATGCGGCGCGTGTGGCTTTGCAAGAAGAGCACGAGGGAATGAAGCTCGAGATGCGAGAACTTGCCCGCGCTGGTAAAACGGATAGTCCCGATTATGTAAGCCCTGCTGATCTAGAAGAGGGCTGGAATTACACAGAAACCTTGCTTGATCATTTACAGCAGGCGCTTGGCCAAGCTAATACTCGAGAGCAGCAAGAGAATCTGATACGCATAGCGCTTGAGAATGGCTTTAACTCAACGGTTATTAGTGACAAATCCATATTGGGATATGAGGCATTTGTAGAATTTATTAGTCTCTTGGAGACAGAAATTTCTAAATACTATGAGCCCGAAGAGAATCCGTGGACCGATTTTCTAACCGATATGGCAGAGTACGGCGATTTCCAGTACGATGCTTACTATGATATTTGTGATTTAGTGGCAGCGCGGCGCATTGCAAAAGGCGAAGATAGCTCCAAAGTTTTTAGTGAATCTCCCTATACGTTAGCATGCGAAGCCTATTACAAAAAACACCCTGGATTTGAATCTGAAGAATTTACGGACGAGCAATTTGATGAGGTCAGTGAGGCAGCACAAAATTTGGTTGAGGACGCGCTAACCCCGTTTGAGGCGGCAATCCCTGAGAATTCACCCATGTCTATTGCTTGGTTTATTTCGAAGGCAACCGATTTGCATGAGGCTCACTTGAACACACCCGCGCAAAAGCTTGCAGCAGCGGGACAAAGACATTATGGGTTCGCGAGGCAAGCTCCGCTTCTTGTACCCGCTAACGATGACGGACAGGTGCTGCCCAGCAAGCGCTTACCGAGGTTGCGTTTTTTTCCAAAAGGAATTGAGGTTCCTAAAGACCTCGCCAATGATAATAGTTTGGGAGATGGGGTTGAGATTTACAATAATGAGCGTATCCAAAGCCGAGTCATTGATACCTTAACGCCTATTTTTCTAGAACATATCGATGCTGCAACAAACGTGCATGAACTACTTGCAGCGAAACGTAAACTCCAAAGCAAATTGACGATAATTGAGCCTGAAGCTGGGGTCAGTCAGCGCTAGTTTTTCGATGTTGACTGTCTTGCACTATTATTTTCAAAAGCGCATTGACGCAATCCTTTGAAATCGTTACATTCCGCGCTCTTTATCCACAGGAGCGCTTCATGGCTGAGCCACGCGAATTAACTGGTGCCGAGATAGTCATTCAATCGATGCTTGATAATGGCACCGAGGTGGTATTCGGCTATCCAGGTGGTGCGGTGCTGCCGATTTACGACGCGCTTTTTAAGCAAAACAAGCTGCGCCATATCCTCGTGCGCCACGAACAAGGTGCGGGTCACGCGGCGGAAGGCTACGCGCGCTCGACTGGCAAAGTCGGTGTGTTGATGGTGACATCGGGCCCCGGTGCGACCAATACGGTGACCGCGCTGACGGATGCGTTGATGGATTCGATTCCGCTGGTGTGTGTAACAGGGCAGGTGCCCACACACGTGATTGGAACGGATGCGTTCCAGGAAGCGGATGTGACGGGGATTACGCGTAGCTGCACCAAGCATAATTACCTCGTCAAAGACGTGAACGAACTCGACCGCATTATGCATGAGGCGTTTTATGTGGCGCGCACTGGCCGGCCTGGCCCAGTGCTTGTTGATATCCCGAAAGATATTTTGAATGCGCTGGGGCGCTATCGCGGTAAAGACGTGCCGATTCGTAAAATGACCGCGGTGGTGGTGAAAAAGCCTGACCCGAAAATGGTCGAGCGCGCCGTGGAGTTGATGGGCAAAGCCAAGCGCCCACTCTTTTATGTCGGCGGTGGTGTGGTGAATTCGGGTAGTGACGCGTGCGACGCGCTCACTAAGTTTGCGCATATGACGGGCTTCCCCGTGACGACGACGCTGATGGGCTTGGGTGCATTCGCTGGAACGGACGCGCAGTTTTTGGGCATGCCCGGTATGCATGGATCGCTCGAGGCGAATATGTGTATGAGCGAGTGCGACGTGATGATTAATATCGGTGCGCGGTTTGATGACCGCGTGACGGGCAGGCTCGATGCATTCTCGCAGGGCTCCAAAAAAATTCATGTGGATGTGGATGCGTCGAGTATCAATAAAATCGTGCATGTGGATGTGCCGATTACGGGTGATGCCGGTGAAGCGCTGGAGATGATGATTGCGCTATGGAAGAAGAAAAAACTCACTGCAAATAAAGAAGCGCTTGCGAAGTGGTGGAAGCAGATTGATGGCTGGCGCGGTAAGAACTCGTTCGGCTATCACCAAGATAAGCGCATCATTAAGCCGCAGCATGCGTTGCGCCGTTTGAACGCGCAGCTTGCGAAAAAAGATTTCTACATCACGACCGATGTGGGCCAGCACCAAATGTGGGCGGCACAGCATATTCTCTACGATAAGCCCAATCGCTGGATGACGTCGGGCGGTTTGGGTACCATGGGTTATGGTTTCCCTGCGGCGATTGGCGTGCAGATTGCCCACCCGAATAAACCCGTCGTGTGTGTGACGGGTGAGGCGTCGTTCATGATGAATATTCAGGAGATGAGCACGGCCGTGCAGTACCGCTTGCCGGTGAAAATTTTCATTCTGAATAACCAATATATGGGCATGGTGCGCCAGTGGCAGGAAATGTTCTATTCCAGCCGCTATTCGGAAAGTTACATGGACTCACTACCTGATTTCGTCGCACTTGCCGAGGCCTTCGGCATGAAGGGTTTGCGCGTCAAAGACCCAAGCAAGCTCGATGATTGCATTGCCGAAATGATGGAGCATAAGGGCCCTGTGCTTGCCGATATTTGGGTGGATCAAAATGAAAATGTGTACCCAATGATTCCAGCAGGTGCCGCGCACCACGAATTGGTGCTGGGGCCTGAAGAAAGCAAACGCGAACTCAACAAGAATTTGGTGTAGCCATGACCCAAGAATCCTTAGATATCGTTTATGATATTGTCGATGAAGTGCCACTCGAGGAGCGCCATATTTTGGCGGTGCTGGTGGAT
The DNA here is from genome assembly GCA_049314715.1 of Rickettsiales bacterium. Lineage (GTDB taxonomy): Bacteria > Pseudomonadota > Alphaproteobacteria > Rickettsiales > UBA3002 > JAFLDD01. The sequence goes on along the minus strand of JBMOEL010000043.1, from coordinate 4,119 downwards.
AACGAATTCGGTGTGTTGAACCGCGTGGTGGGGCTTTTCTCAAGCCGTGGATACAACATCGAATCCCTCACCGTGGCGGAGGTGGATACCAAAAAACACCTGTCGCGCATTACGATTGCAACGCGCGGATCGCTTCGCAAAATTCAGCATATTATTGCGCTGTTAGAACGCATGGTGCCCGTACATAAGGTGCATGATTTGACGGTAGAATCGCCATTCGTGGAGCGCGAATTAGCACTGGTAAAAGTGGTGGGTAAAAATGATGACCGTGTTGAGGCGCTGCGCATTGCTGATATTTTCCGCGCCAAGCCAGTCGACACGACGATTGACAGCTTCATTTTTGAAATTACGGGCACCACCGAAAAAGTGAATACGTTCATTGACTTAATGCGCCCGCTTGGGTTGGTCGAAGTCTGCCGCACGGGTGTGGCCTCCGTCGCGCGCGGCAAAAAGGGCATTTAGCAAACCCCATCGAAAACTTATGTGCGGCGCGTGATACTCCTTCCATCAACTAAGGAGACTATCATGAAATTTATTTCTATTGCTCTGTGTCTCTTACCTTTGGCGCTTGCGGCCTGCGGCAGTGACACGGTCGTGCATGAACAGCCGATTGTCGTGCAGCAGCCGGCACCGGTCATTATTCAGCGCTAATGGCATTTATGGCCGAAAACTGGTTTTTTGGCCATAAAACCCTTCCAATTCCTATAAAAACCGCTAAAAGGCTCATCCACGTTATACGAGCGCAGGAGCGCGAGTCAGCCATGAGCCCGCGAAGCGGCGCGCCAGTGGGAGGCCAGTAGGCCGAGCAGGGCGCATAGGAGAGAACATGAAAGTTTATTACGATAAAGATTGCGACCAATCACTCATCAAGGGCAAGAAAATTGCCATTATCGGCTATGGTAGCCAAGGTCATGCGCATGCACTGAACCTCAAGGATTCGGGCGCAAAAGATATTACGATTGGTCTTCGTGCAACGAGCGCCACGGCGGCGAAAGCAAAAGCGGCGGGCTTCAAAGTGGCGGAAGCGGCGGAAGCAGTGAAAGACGCGGACGTGGTGATGATTCTCGCGCCAGACGAATTCCAAGCCGATATTTACGCTGGTTTGGAAGCGAACATCAAAAAAGGTGCGGCACTCGCATTCGCGCATGGGTTCAATTATCACTTCGAATTTATCAAAGCCCGTCCAGACATGGATGTGTTCATGGTGGCACCAAAAGGCCCAGGACATACGGTACGTGGTGAATACCTCAAAGGTGGCGGCGTGCCGTGCCTTGTTGCCGTGGCGCAAGACGCTTCGGGCAATGCGTTGAAACTGGCACTTTCGTATGCTTCGGGCGTGGGCGGTGGCCGTTCAGGGATTATCGAAACCAACTTCAAAGACGAATGCGAAACCGATTTGTTCGGCGAGCAGGCCGTGCTGTGCGGTGGTGTAACGCATTTGATTCAAGCAGGTTTCGAAACGTTGGTTGAAGCGGGCTACCCACCAGAAATGGCATACTTTGAATGCTTGCACGAAACCAAACTCATCGTTGATTTGCTCTATGAAGGCGGCATGGCGAATATGCGTTACTCGATTTCCAACACCGCGGAATATGGTGACTATGTGACGGGCCCACGCATCATCACTGCCGAAACCAAAAAGGAAATGAAGCGCGTGCTCGAAGACATTCAGTCAGGTAAATTCGCGCGTGAGTTCATTGCAGACCGTGCAACACAAGGTGCACATAAGCTTGAGAAGTATCGCGAAGAATCCGCGAAACATCCGATTGAGCAGGTGGGCGCAAAACTGCGTGCCATGATGCCGTGGATTGCGAAAAACAAGCTCGTCGACGCTGCGTAACATGGCTAGCAACCGCATTATCATTTTCGACACTACCTTGCGTGACGGCGAGCAATCGCCCGGCATGAGCATGACGCGTGAGGAGAAACTCCTCGTCGCGGAAGTGCTTGATAATATGGGTGTGGATGTGATTGAGGCGGGCTTCGCCATGGCTTCGGACGGGGATTTTGAAGCGGTGAAAGCCATTGCGCAAGTGACGCAGAATGCCGTGGTATGCTCACTGGCGCGCGCCAAGGAAGCGGATATTCGCCGTGCAGCGGAGGCGATTAAACCTGCCAAGCGCGGGCGTATTCATACCTTCATGAGCACGTCGGAAATTCACCTGACGCACCAATTCAAGATTTCGCAAGACCAAGCACTCGAAGTAATTCGCGATGCGGTGAAGCTGGCGCGTTCGTTCACGGACAATGTGGAATGGAGCGCGATGGATGCGACGCGCACCGAGCTGGATTATCTGTGTCGCGCCGTTGAGGTTGCCATTGCTAATGGTGCAACGACCATCAATTTGCCCGATACGGTGGGCTACGGCACGCCGGAGAGTATTGCCAAGATGTTCACGCATGTGATGGGCAAAGTGCCGAACGCGGACAAGGCGATTTTTTCATTCCACGGTCAAAACGACCTAGGCTTAGCCACGGCAAATTCGCTGGCTGCGGTGAAAGCAGGTGCGCGGCAGATTGAGTGTACCATCAATGGCATCGGTGAGCGCGCGGGTAATACGAGCCTCGAAGAAGTGGTGATGGCACTTAAGGTGCACAAGGCGCAATATGGCGTGGAATGTGGCGTGAAGAGCGAGCATATCATGCGTGCTTCGCGTTTGGTGACGCAGGTAACGGGCCAACCCGTACAGGTGAATAAGGCGATTGTCGGTGCGAATGCGTTTGCGCATGAGTCGGGCATTCACCAAGACGGCATGTTGAAGAACCGCGACACGTACGAAATCATGACGCCAGAATCCGTCGGGCTTGCCAAATCAAACCTCGTGATGGGTAAACATTCGGGCCGCGCTGCATTCAAAGATAAGCTTTTAGAATTAGGGCTTTCACTTGGGGATAACGCGCTGGAAGATGCGTTTGTGCGCTTCAAAACACTCGCCGATAAGAAGAAAGATATTTACGACGAAGATATCATGGCGCTTGTTGGGCGCGGGGTGGATGATGCGCGGTTTGTGTTTGAAAGTCTGAACGTCGAATGTGGCAGTGATGGCCCGCAAATGGCGCGGCTTGCCTTGCGGATTGACGGCAAAACCCGCACCGCGAAAAAAGAAGGCAATGGGCCAGTGGATGCGATTTTCAACGCCATTAAGTCACTGGTGATTGACTACTGCGACGTGGTGCTGAAGCTCTATCAAGTACATGCAGTCACGGGTGGGACGGACGCGCAGGCGGAAGTCACCGTGCGTTTGGAGCGTGGAGATCATCTGGTGAATGGGCATGGGGCGGATGTAGATACGCTGGTAGCCTCGGCCAAGGCCTATATTTCTGCACTGAATAAGCTTGATGGCTTTACGCGACGTATCCATTTCAAGGATACGCATGAGGATGCGCCGTCCACAGCCGCCTAAGCATTTTCATTGCGGTAAGCGCCACAACGTGGCAAGCCATACATGTTCTAAATGATGTGGAGACTCCATGTTCGGATTCGGAAAATTACTGGGCCTTGTTTCAGAAGATATGGCGATTGACCTCGGCACCGCCAATACCCTTGTCTATGTGAAGGGGCGTGGGGTGGTGCTGAATGAACCCTCCGTCGTGGCGCTGCGCCAAGAGCGCGGGATGATGGTGCCGTACGCATTTGGTAATGAAGCGAAGCTGATGCTGGGCAGAACGCCCGAGAAAATTGAAGCGATTCGCCCACTCAAAGACGGGGTGATTGCTGACTTCCGCGCCGCGGAAGAGATGATCAAATATTTTATTCAACGTGTGCATAATCGCCGTTCTTTTACGGGACCTCTCATTATTATTTGCGTGCCTGCTGGCTCAACACCTGTTGAGCGGCGCGCCATTCAGCAATCGGCCGAAAATGCTGGCGCGCGCGACGTGTATTTGATTGAAGAGCCGATGGCAGCAGCCGTGGGCGCAGGCCTACCCGTGACCGAGCCGACAGGGTCGATGATTGTGGATATTGGCGGCGGTACGACGGAAGTCGCGGTGCTTTCGCTGGCGGGGATTGTCTATGCGCGTAGCGCGCGCGTGGGTGGCGATAAGATGGATGAGGCGATTATTAATTATATTCGCCGCTATCATAATTTACTGATTGGTGAAGCGACCGCCGAGCGC
>JBMOEL010000042.1:0-13762 GCA_049314715.1 Rickettsiales bacterium | reverse complement strand
CCAATTTACAAACCCTTTGCCTATCCTTGGGCATATGAGGCATGGCTGATGCAGCAGCGTATTCATTGGCTGCCGGAAGAAGTGCCACTCGCCGATGATGTGAGGGATTGGAAAAAGAATCTTTTGCCACCAGAGAAGGCATTGCTCACCCAAATTTTCCGCTTCTTCACCCAAGCGGATATTGAGGTGAATAACTGCTACATGAAGCATTATTCGCAAATCTTCAAACCCACCGAAGTGCAGATGATGCTCAGCGCGTTTTCGAATATGGAGACGATTCATATCGCCGCCTATTCGCACCTGCTCGACACGGTGGGTATGCCCGAAACCGAATACCAAGCCTTCATGAAATACAAGGAAATGAAGGATAAATACGACTATATGCAGCAATTCGGGGTCAATACAAAACTCGATATTGCGACCACGATGGCGGTGTTTGGTGCCTTCACCGAAGGCCTGCAATTATTCGCGTCATTTGCGATTCTTCTCAACTTCCCGCGCTTTGGAAAAATGAAGGGCATGGGGCAAATCGTCACATGGTCAGCGCGCGATGAAACGCTGCATACAAACTCCATCATTCGCCTCTTTAAAACTTTCTGCGACGAAAACCCAGAAGTATGGAACGACGAGTTGCGCTCACGTCTTTATGTAGCATGCAACACGATTGTTACGCACGAAGATGCGTTCATCGACTTGGCGTTTGGCGTTGGCGAAGTACAGGGCCTGACCCCGAATGAAGTGAAAAGCTATATTCGCTTCATCGCTGACAGGCGGTTAGCACAGCTTGGCTTGCAGCCTATGTATCAGATTGAGAAAAACCCACTCCCATGGCTCGATGATATGCTGAACGGTGTGGAGCACGCGAACTTCTTCGAAAACCGCGTGACCGAATATGCCAAAGCCGCCACCCAAGGTACGTGGGACGACGCATTCGTGATTCACGAAGCAACCGAAGCAGCTTAGTGTTTAGTGACGGGCTTTGGTTCGTCTTCGGGGCCTGATTTCAATATCGGTAATTGGCGCGGGAGCGTTGCAAATAATACGCCTTGAGGGTGTGTTGGTTGCTTGACGGTCTGTGTTTGTGTGTTCATGAAGTCCTCCATGACTCTTATACGCGTGACAACTATAGTATCCTGCGCGGGGATTAACGAAACGTTACTATCCACAGGGAAATGATGCAAAACCAAGAAATCACACTCTATGCAGGCACGGATGCGTTTGGTGATGGCGCGCACCCCACCACACAGCTGATGCTGGCCGCGCTGGATGCGATTGATACACAGACATTTACACCAAGCGCAGTCTGCGATATGGGGTGTGGGGCAGGGTTGCTTGCCATGCGCGCCGCACAGCGCTTTGGCTGCACGGTTATTGCGGTAGATATTGAGCGCACCGCCATCGAAGCGACCCGCGAGAATGCGGCAAAAAACGGATTGCCCGTGGAGGCCATCCACTCAGACGGATTCAATCATCCTACCATCGCAGCCCATGTTCCCTACGACCTTATCCTTATGAATATCCTAGAAGAACCGCTGACGCGTCTAGCAGTTGACGCAGTCAACAATCTAGCGGAGGAGGGTATAATCATCATGAGCGGTATGCTTGTCTGGCAACAAGAGCATATTATGAATGTGTATCAATCACTTGGAATGGAACTAGCCCACCGCCTACAGATGGGTGACTGGGTGGCGCTCGCCTGGCAGAAAGCCTGAGTTTCTCGCAGCGAAGTAGCGCGATTGACCCAATAGTTTCATCAAACCTTCACATAACTTTTTGACCAATCCGCTACACTGATAGCAAGGTAAAACAGGCCAGAGGGCTTTAACATGTCTAGCGTAACGGAAAATGGCATTCTCGACAAAAAGGACTTTGAATCATTCAAAGAGCGCACGGTTGCCTCTAAATTTCGTCATCAATTATTTTTAGGTATTGGCGGCGCAACCGTGTTTGGTTTGGTAGGTGCTTTTGGTAAAACACTTTTCGATATTGCAATCGGCGAAACAGTTGTAAAAGGTGCGTTCTTGACGTTGTCCGCGCCAGCATGGGCTAGCATAGGCCTTGCTGCCATAGCAGTGGTTGGTATTGGTTGTATCTACTTAGGTAGCAAATTTCTTTCAGAATCCATTTTGATGGATCAAGATTTCCAAGCCAAGAAAATCGCGCTTGCAACAGATGTATCGCGCGCGCAAGCCTTGGTACCTGAATCACCGTCACGCCCTGTACATACAACGCCACCAGGCATGGCAATTCAACGTCAACAAGAGATAGGCGATTCTGAAGATTCCCAAGGCCATGATAAAATCTGGGCAGAGAGCGTACAGCGTCGCGACGCGTCGGCCATTGCACCAAAAGCCAAGCCCGAAAGCTGGGAACAGGTGTTAGAAGCTGCTGAAAATGCGCCCCCATCCCCTAATCAACGCATTCACTAGGAACTAGATGGCAACAGAAATTACATTTGCACGTTCTGAGCCTCAAGCAAGCGCTTCTGTATCCATGTCGCGCGCGCCTCACATGATGCCACGCGCGACGGCGCGTGTTTCCCCACCTGATGCGCGCCAGTTTGATGTCAATGAATTTGTCCGCCATCACCGCATTCATGTGGAGCATGGCTCGCTCTTCATTGACCCCTATTTGGTGATTCACCCGCGCGAGCTCGACCCTGCCAATGAAGAAGCGCTTATTCGCAAATTGCGCCTGACCTATAGTATCAACGACCCATCTTTTTTCGAATCGTCACGTCGTTTGCCCGTCGCGCTTAATATGGGCCAACTTATTCCTGTATCGCTGGCGGCCAAGCGCAGTAAATTACAAGAAGCGATTAAGCAGTTTAATGACGAAGCGGCTGGCAATGGTATGGACGCCCAGCTCGCGCGTGATGTGGTTGATCGCAATCACCCCATGGCGGCGATTGTGCGTGATACACTGCAAGAGCCGCGCGTCGACCCTGTGGGTCTTGAAATGCTCAAGAACTCGCTGGCTATGTATATGCTTTGCCGCGAGAAGCTCACTCGCAATGGCTATTATGGCAAGCTGACCGATTACATCAAACGTACCAACTCACCTGAACAAGTACTCTCCGACTTGCAAGAGGAGCTAGGCGTTACACCCGGGCAAATTCAAGACGCCGCACTCAACGGTGGCATTGATGGGGTGGGCAGATTATTGGGTCTGGATGCGCGCTATATTGCAGAAGTGAAGCGCCTGAGTGAAGTGAGCGCGCAAAGCGACTTCTCATATAATATGGTCGAGCATTGGCATATTGGCCGACAAGTACTTGGTCCCGATGCGTCGTTCGAGCAAAAACTAAGTGCGGGTTTGGAAGCGCGCATAAAAACAAAAATCAAAGAATACCGCGCCCAAGTCCGCCAGCATTTCGATGTACCAGAGCCAATCCGCAAAGAAGAAAACCGCATCGCGCAGGCGCTAAAATTGGTGCACCCGACCCAAGCAGCGCTGCTCTTCGAGCTTGGCTATGAGATTTGCTTTTCGCCTGAAATGACCGCCGATAAAATTGCGTTTCATCACGGCGTTTACGGGCTGCATCGCAAATCCGCCAATGATCTGCGCGATATTCAAGGAACCTACCGCATTTACTTCTCAGGCAAGGGCGACCTTAAGGGCTCGATGCGCACACTCGTACACGAAGTGACGCATAATCTTTGGCCTGATTTCCTCACCGAAAAAGAGGTGAAAGCGATTGACGCATTGGCAGGTGCTGATCGTGATCGTTTCCGCAATCTCTCACGCGCGATGGATGAGAAATTCGATGTCTTTGCTAAATTTGTTCACGCCTATCACGCAGGCAATCCACAAGAGAAGCAGGCAGTGCTGGCCACCATGAATGAGCATTTTGCATCCTATAATATTCGCTTCGATCGTATTCTGCCCACACTCAAAGACCCGTATGAACTCATGTTCATGACCAAACATGCAGCCGACCGTTTGCATGTTGAAGGCGAGATGTACAACAAATCAGGCTATGACACGCCGCAAGAACGGTTCCGCGAAGTACTGTCACGTTTTGCAGAACTCAAACTCGTTGAGCTGCGCGATAACCAGCCCTTGCTGGAATTCATCGCGCCTGGTTTGAATAAAGTGTTCAACGACTATTATATTCCACATCTCGAGCGTGTGCGTGGTGAGATTTACAGCCGCACTTCGCAGCCTGCGCAATCAGCGCCCGCGGCGCCACTGCGTGCAACATATCGCGCTAGCGAATCACCGCTGGTGCAAGACCCAACCCAACCAAACTTCACAGGCCGCGCGGCGGATGCAGCCTGCCAGTCACACGAAAAGCACGATGTGCCTGAGACGTCGATATCTGCCGAAACCGCCATGGAAATGGCCCCCGCAATTGAGGTGCTCAAATCCATGGGTGCGTATAAGGCTCACTAGTTGTTTAATGCTTCGGACATCGTCATGCTGACTAGTCCTGCGCGCCGCTTCGCGGGCTCATGGCTGACTCGGTTCTACTGAACCTCGAATAACATAAATGCGTAGCGCCGAAGCTGCGCGAGCCGCTAAGCGGCGGGGGTGAGCGAAGCGCAGGGGGTAAGACCCCCTGCAATAATCACTACAGCTTCATTGGCATAATAATCAGATTCTGCGAACGGCCATGCAATTTCTTCTGCAACATATAAGCCGTTTGGTTATGCAGTAATTGATGCATGAAGGTTTCGTTTTCGAAAATCAGCTTGGTCGCAAAGAATACGGCGCGCGGGAAGTCTTGCTGAATACGTTCCGTGAGTTTGGAGGCGGTATCGATCACATCCGTCCCGTAATCATGGTAATAGGTGCTGGCAAGCCCACGATTCGTACAGAAATCAACATAGTTCTTGAGCATCAGTTTCGTATCGCGACGCAGTTTATGCCACATGGTCTGGTCGGTGAATTCTTCCGTATCGATCTCACCCACACTGGCAAATACGAAGTTCTTGAACACACCGGGAAATAGTCGCTGCACCCATAAGAAGGTATGCATACCGCTTGCTGCTGAGCCACCCACCAGAAATACCGCCGTGGGTTCACGCGGGTCCATTTTCGGTTTTTCGCTAATCGTTTTAGGCGCGCCACCAAACATGGCTGCACCCAGCTCTTCTTCAATATCATTGAGCTTTTGATGCACGTCGTCATAGTGACGACGAATAGAAAGACCAAGCGCAATCACCAAGCCCGTAATCACCACCGTTTTCCAACCACCATAGGAAAACTTCTCAATCAGCGTTGTCATCAAAATGGTAGAGCACACCACAAACGCCAGTGCCGCAATGGCAAGCTTGTGCCATGATTTCCAGTTGGCGCGCTCACGCCAGCGATAACGCGTGAGGCCTGCCGTTGAGAGACTGAAGGTGAGGAACACGTTGATAGAATACAAAATGACTAGCAGATGCACTTCACCACCCGTAAGCAGCAATGCACCAATCGCTAGACCGCCCATCAGCACCACACCATTACGTGTGACAAGGCGGTTGGAAAGCGAACTGAACATATGCGGCATCCAACGATCAACCGCCATGGCGGCAAGAACCGAAGGGCCCGCGATAAAGCCCGTATTACCTGCTACGAACAATAGCCCCATTGCAAACAGCAGCGAGATGGTGACGAACTCTTTGGATATATTTGTACCAAACACTTCCCACTCTGCCGTGACGGCTTTGAATGCCGTGGCGTTGAGCGTTTGGCCGTCGACCTTCTGCACGTCCCACAATAAATACATTAAAATGATACCCGCTGCCATGAAGGCAAGCGAACCCGCCACTGCCCACATGGTCATTTTACCGGTTTTGACGCGTGGCTCCGCAAGGCTTTGCACCGAATTCGACACGGCCTCAAGCCCCGTATAGGTACCACCACCGAGCGAGAAAGCTTTGAAGAAAAGTGCAAGAATCGCAAACCAGCCCACACTCTCCGCCATTACCGATGTTTCGTGCACGGCGTTAGGCATCACATCATCGAGCCCGTAAGAATGAGAAATAATCGCTGCCGAAATTAAGGTGACGTGGGTGATGACGAAACCCATGAAAATTGGCAAGAGCAGACGGATGGATTCTTTCATCCCGCGCAGATTCATATAGGTGAGAAGCAGTACAATGATGCAGCCCATCGGCAATTTATAGAATTGGTACTCGGTCGGGAATAAGCTGAATAACGCATCAATTCCTGCGGCGACCGAAATGGCAATCGTCAGCACATAATCAATCAGCAGCGCACCGCCTGCCGTTAATCCTGCCTTGCCACCCAATAAGTTGGAAGCTACGCGGTAACCGCCGCCACCATTGGGGAAAAGCTCAATCACTTGCGTGTAGGCTGCTGCAATCAGAAAGACGGTGAAGGCAGTGGCAAGCGCAAGAAAAATCGCCATGTGCGTATGCGCGCCAAGCGCAAGAAATGCTTCTTCGGGACCATAGTTGGCAGAAGACAAACCATCCGCACCAATACCCACCCACGCAAAAAATGTGATAAGCGCCATGTGCTTGCGCGTATCGGCCTTGAAGGGGTCGAGCGGTTTTCCGAAAAAGAAATGTTTCACTGCGTTAATGTTCATGGCGCTTAGGCGCTTTCCTAGGGCGTAGTGGCCCGATGACGCGCTGCAATAATCCTATTACCCCCTAAATGCAAGCATTGTGAGGCGCACACCAGTTATTTCACGGTATTTCAATAGGCTAGTAGAAAAATAAATGAGATTGTGCTAGGCAAGCCACATGCATGTCACGCTCAAACAGCCCAACCTACCCATGCCCGATATACTCTGGGACGGCGCAACGCTCACAAGCCGAACCCACGACGATATCTATGCCTCGCGCGAGGGTAGTGTCGCCGAAACCGAATATGTATTTCTGGATGGAAATGGGTTCCCCGCACGCTGGAAAACGCAAAATGATTTCACAATCGGTGAATTAGGCTTCGGCACAGGCTTAAATTTTTTCACCACATGGCAGCAATTCATCAATCATGCCACGCAGGATGCACATCTGTATTTCATCAGCACCGAGCGCTATCCGCTCAGCGCCAGCGAAATACTCCGCGCGATTGCGCCCTATCCCCAGTTGGAATGGATGGCGCAGCAGCTCTGCGCGCGTTTGCCGCAACGTATTGCTGGCATCCACCACATCCAATTTGAGCACGTGACATTGACATTATGTTATGGCGATGTTGCCGAAACTTTGCCGCATCTCACTACGCCTTTTGATGCGTGGTTTCTCGATGGATTCTCGCCTGCAAAAAATCCCGACATGTGGGGTGAAGAGGTACTCAAGCATGTGGCGCGGTTGGGCGGAACATTCGCTACGTTCACGGCAGCGGGTGACGTCAAGCGCCGCATGGAAGCGTTCGGATACCGCGTCGAAAAACGTGCTGGTTTTGGTCATAAGCGCGATATGTTGGTTGGTAGTCGTGAGTCGTTAGTCGTTAGTCGTGAGCGAGAAGATATTGCCATTATCGGCGGCGGTATTGCTGGTTGCAGCACGGCCTATGCCTTGGCAAGGCGCGGGCATCATGTGACAGTTTATGAAGAAAAAACCATTGCATTCGGCGCGTCGGGAAATCCTGCAGCGTTACTTTATCCACGCATTACGAAACACTGGTCACCCGAGATGAGTTTTTACCTAAGCGCCTATAGCTATATGCTGTCGCATGTGCCCTATTGGAATAGTGCGCATGAGGTAGCACCACTCATCAAAACCATCAAAGACGCGCAGGAGCGCGAACGCTTTACCGACATTAACGAACGCACAGGGATTGACCCCTCCCTTTTGTATTTTGATGCGACGCGCGACGCACTGATATTCCCCAGCGCGATGTGGATCGACCCGCGCGAGTTATGTTACAAACTACTCCAGCACCCGAATATCAACGTGCAGGAGAATACACGACTCACGACTCACGACTCGCGACTTACCATCCTTTGCTGCGGTTACGCTGCGCAGCAATTTGCACCCGAATGCAGCATGAAACAAAATGCAGGGCAAATCTCGCTGGTGCCCAACCACCATCTGCGCAACAAACCTACAACGCCACATTCTCACAAAGGCTATATCATCCCGCATGAAGCGGGAGTGCTGATTGGTGCAACCTATGACCGCGAGGATTTGAGTGGCGCGGTAACGCAGGCCAATCACCAAAAAAATCGTGATGAAGCGCTCAGCGCCATTCCCGATTTATTTGCCGACGATGAGTTGAGCGATTGGCAGGGCCGCACCAGCATTCGCGCCACCACGCCCAGCCGCATGCCCTATATCCAAAAGCTGCGCGACGGGCTTTATATCAATGCCGGTCACGGCTCACGCGGCATGCTTTCCGCGCCCTATGGGGCCGAATTACTGGCAAATGAGATTTGCAATTCGTGAAAAAGACGCTAATCATGCCGCAAGTGCCGGCATAGCTCAGCGGTAGAGCAGCGCTTTTGTAAAGCGAAGGTCGGGAGTTCAATCCTCTCTGCCGGCACCATCCTATCTATTCGCAGATTAGCGCAACCGCGCCTGCGAATAGATAGGATGATTTTGTTGAGGGTTGAACGACGTTCACCACGAGGCCAACAGGCCGAGAGTAGGCAAGCTTAGCGCGCCCATCCTCTCTGCCGGCACCACTCAAGACTCCTTCAGCCAGCCCCTGAAATTCATGGGCTTGCCAAAATAATAGCCTTGCAGGTAATCGACCCCAAGCTCCATCAGAATTTTAGCGACTTCGCCCGTTTCCACAAATTCTGCCACCGCTTTCAGGCCAAACCCATGGGTGAAATCGAGCAGTGTTTTGACGAAAAAGCGCGAATCGGCATTGTCAGTCAGGTCGCGGACAAACACGCCGTCAATTTTAATCATGTCGATTTCAAGCGACTTGAGTTGCGAGAAAGACGTATAGCCCGCGCCAAAATCATCGAGCGCGACCATCACGCCCATCGCTTGTAATTCCGCGCAGAACATGGCGCTTAATTTCAAATCACGATGTATCGCCGTTTCGGTAAGCTCAACAATCAGGCGCGGTGCAATCGCGGGAGTTTCGTCAATCAAGCGCCGCAAATGGTCGTGCCATTCACTATCATGCGTTGTCATGTTGGAGACGTTGAGCGCGAGAACGACATTGGAATCATGGCGCAATTCTTTGACCACCATTTCGAGGGTCAAATGATCAATCGTTTTGATAAGACCCATACGTTCCGCGACGGGAATCAGTGCGCCGGCGGAGCTGATTTTACCATCCTCGCTATGTAATCGCAGCAGTGCCTCATAATGGCTGACAGCGCCTGTCTTGCTGGCAATCACGGGCTGATAGGCTAAACGAATTCGCCCATGTTCAATCGCCTGACCCAAGAAGTTCGCTAAACCCATTTGCTCGCGACTTTGCGCCGCATGCGTTTCACTACAATAGTCCGCCTCATTATGATGCAGGTTCACGAGCGTGCGCCCCAATATCTCTTCGGCGCTATACTCTCCTGATGGCAGCACATGATGCGCAACTGAGGCAACACAATGCACATCCCCATAACGTAGTTGCGAGGAAGCATCGCGAATCACGCGGCGAAGCTGTAGGGCAAGCGCTTCTAATTCCGCTGCCGTTGTTTTAGGAATGAGTATGCCAAATTGGTCGCGCTGCGTGCGTGTGACAATACTCGCGGCGCCAGATTCCATATCAATCAATTCGCAAATATCTGCCATAACATTTTCGGCAATGCTGACCCCATACCCACTCACTACCATGGCCAGATTATCAATCGAAACCACCAAAAGCCCTGCCAGATGACCGCCTGTTTTTGCCTGCGCGCTAAGCGTGCTAAGGTGCGCGACAAAGCCCCGCGGATAACCGCATGCACCTAATGTAAGCGGTGAATTTTCTGGTAAATCAATGATCATAACAGGGGGTTAGATTGCCACTGACTCGCCAGAATAGCAAGCAACAAGGCCGCACCCAACCATTGATTGCTGCGGAAGATACTGCCCGCATTGCCCCCGCGCCGTAAGCGACGAATTTGCAAACATGCATGGGCCGCAACCAACACTAATCCGAACTCATAATAGATGCCTAATTTTGCGACGATACCCGCAGACACCAGCAGCAGCCACATGATGAGGTAACAGCCAAGCGCGAAGAGTGGCACATATTTACCTAAACGTAGCGCGGTGGATTTCACGCCAATCAGCGCGTCGTCATGCGTGTCTTGCAACGCGTAAATCGTGTCATAGCCCAGTGTCCAGAAAATGGCGGCGGCATAAAAAATCCACGCACTCGTGGTGATATCGCCCATCGTTGCAATGGAAGCAAATAGAATGCCAGTATTAAACGTAATACCCAAAAAAAGCTGCGGCCAATAGGTGATGCGCTTCATGAATGGATAGGCAGCAATCAATGCTAACACGCAGATAGCAAGCGGTAAGGCGAGTGGTGGTAAGCTTAGCACAATCACAAGGCCGATAGATAGTAGCAGCACCAGAAGCGCAATAGCATGACGCATAGACACGTTTCCAGCAGCGAGTGGACGCGATTGGGTGCGGGCCACTCGTTTGTCAAAATCGCGGTCGGCAAGGTCATTGAGAATACAGCCTGCCGCGCGCATCACGGCGGCGCCAAATAGAAAGATCATAAAAACAAATGGCTCGGCGCCTTGCGCCGCGAGCAGCCACGCAGCGGGCAAAAAACAGAGCCAAATACCAATCGGCTTATCAAGGCGCATGAGTTCAAGGTAAGGTCGCATACGCTACTTCTAGCATCTTAAAATAATTCTGCTAGTGCTTGCCTATGACCATCCACCGCATTGCTAGCACCATACCGCTACAAAAAGGCATCATCCTCGCGCTGGATGAGTCGCAAGCCCATTATGTCACGAGCGTTTTGCGCCTGAAGCCCGATAATAGTCTCAGGTTGTTTCACGCCGAATCAGGCGAATATGAAGCCATCATTCATGCGGTCTATAAGAAGGGCTGCGAATTGCGCATTGGGGAACAAACGCGCCCACCCAAACGTAGCCCTGATTTTTGGTGTTGTTTTGCACCTGTCAAAGGCGGGCGCACCGAAACGATTATCGAAAAAGCCACCGAGCTTGGCGCGCGTGTCATTCAGCCTGTGCTCACCAAGCGCTGCATTGTCGATAAAGTGAATATCGAGCGCTTCGAAATCATCGCCCGCGAAGCCGCCGAACAGTGCGAACGGCTCGATATACCAGAGATTCGTCCGCTCATTGCCTTTGAGAAATTGCTCGCCACGTGGCCAACTGAGCGCACGTTATTCTATGGTGACGAGTCAGGAAACAGTGAGTCTTTTCACGATGTAAAGAATATGAAATTACCCGCCATAGCGAGCATCGCTGGGCCTGAGGGCGGTTTTACGCCTGAGGAGTTCGCGCAACTACAGCACGTAGCATTCGCACATGGCGTGTCGCTCGGTCCGCGCATCTTGCGTTCGGACACCGCAAACATTACCTTGTGTGCACTTATCATGCAGCAATTCGGAGATTGGAATGAACGTCCCCGCTTCCAGCCTAACACCTAGCATTGCGATTGTGCCGACCATTGAAACGCTGTTGCAAACGCGTGGTGATGAGGTGCGTGCATGGTTCACTAAGGTTCGCACGCGCGTCAACGCACCGTTTTATAGCTCGGTCGATGTGCGCCATGCTGGCTTCAAACTCGCACCCGTTGATACGAATATTTTCCCAGCAGGGTTTAATCACCTCTCGCTCGCTGCACGTGCGCGCGCGAAGGAGCGCATGCAAGCACGACTAAGTGCACAGGAAATTACTAATGTCCTCATCATTCCCGAAAATCACACACGTAATCAGGGCTATATTGATAATCTCTATGCGCTTTCAACCCTCGTTGCGGAAGCGGGCGCTGAGGTGCGTATCGGCAGTTTAATCGCCGAGAAGAATACGCCCATTGCGCTCAGCACATCAAGCGGTGCAGCCGTGAATGAACTACCGTTACTGCGCGAGAAAAATACCCTCGGCACCGAAGATGGTTTCGTACCACAACTAATTTTGCTCAATAATGATTTGACGTCAGGTCTGCCTGAAATGCTGCGCGGATTAACGCAGCGCATTCAACCACGCCCATCGCTGGGTTGGTATCGCCGTCGTAAGTCCATCCATTTTGATGCGTATGATAAGTTAGCACAAGAATTCGCCCAAGCCTTTGACCTTGACCCATGGCTCATTTCCACCGAAACGCATAAATGCGGCCTCGTCAATTTCGGGGATCGTAAGGGGTTGGATTGTGTGGCGGTCGCGGTAGAAAAAGTGCTGCATAAAATTCGCGTGCATTACCGCCATTACGGTATCAATGCTGAGCCTTACGTATTTATCAAGTCCGATGCAGGCACCTACGGCATGGGCATCATGACCGCTAAATCGGGTGATGAAGTGGTAGAGATGAATAAAAAAGTCCGCAATAAAATGAACACCATTAAAGAAGGTACGCAAAGTACCGAGGTGATTATCCAAGAGGGTGTGCCAACCGTTGATACGGTCGAAGGTTTCGCCGCCGAACCCATGATGTATCTGGTGGATGGTTATGCGGTGGGCGGTGCGTATCGTGTGAACCGCGAGCGCGACGCGCAGGGCAACCTCAATGCCACGGGCATGTATTTCGCCGGCATGTGCGACGAAGGTGAAGTGGCGGGTGCCGCTCATGTAAACGTCGCCAAATGCAGCTTTGGTGCGTTTGGTTTAATCGCAAGTCTTGCCTCACTCGCCGTACCGAGCGAAGAATATGGCGAACAATATAGTATCTAGTTCGATCAAGCGCCGCTGATGCTTTCGCCCTCAACGGGCGTCGATGCGTCGGTTATTAAGTGAGATTTTAAGCCGCCTCTATCCAGCGACCTTGCGGTTGTTGACGGTAGGAAAGCGCTTCTGCCAAATGTGTGTGACCAACCGATGAGCTGCCTGCCAAATCCGCAATTGTGCGTGCCACGCGCATCACACGCGTTAAGCCACGCATCGACAAATTCAGGCGCTTGGTGGCATCTTCGAGAAGTTTTTGTGCCGCCGCATCACACTGCACCATGGCGTGCAATGCATCGCCACCTACTTCGGAATTGGTGCGCGCGCTAATCCCCATTGCGTTAAAGCGTTCCTGCTGTGTCGCTCTCGCCTGTGCAACACGCATAGCAACCATCGCTGATGGTTCGGCATTGGATGGCGTCAGCATCGAGAGTGTTTCTACCGCAGGCACTTCGACATGCATATCGATACGGTCAAGCAGTGGGCCAGATAGTTTCGATTGGTAATCCACCGCACAGCGTGGTGCTTTACCGCAGGCACGACCTGCGTCATCAAGATAACCGCAACGACACGGGTTCATTGCAGCGATGAGCTGGAATCGTGCAGGATAGGTGATATGTGCCTCCGCACGCGCAATACTTACCGTGCCTGTCTCTAGTGGTTGGCGCAGTGATTCGAGCACCGCGCGTGGATATTCAGGAAGCTCATCCAGAAATAATACACCTTGATGGGCGAGGGAGATTTCCCCAGGTAATGCACGCCTGCCACCACCAACCATCGCTGCCATGGAGCTTGAATGGTGTGGCGCGCGGAAGGGTCGCGTATTCGAAAACGCACCGCGCACCAGATTGCCCGCAACCGAGGCCACTAAATTAACCTCGAGCATTTCGCTCGCATCCATGGACGGTAAAATATTCGGCAAGCACGATGCCAGCATGGACTTGCCCGCACCAGGTGGGCCAATCATCAGTAGATTATGCGCACCTGCTGCAGCAATTTCAAGGGCACGTTTGGCAATATCTTGTCCTCGCACTTCCGATAAATCAGGGCCAC